>CAVOEZ010000286.1:0-5945 GCA_963694355.1 Latescibacteria bacterium UBA2968
GGTCGACCTGGGACAACGGATACATGGCTGACTCGGTCAATCGTTACCCAGACCGATTCATCGGCCATGGTCTTCTCGACCCACAGGATCCCCAAAATGCAGATTCCGCCAGATATTGGGTAAAGGAACGTGCATTGGCCGGATTCCGGCTGCATCCGATGTATTATCCCGATGAGCAGATACTCTTGACGGAAGCGAACGAGCCGCTCTGGGAGGAAATCGCAAGTCTCGGTGCGGTAGTACAGTTCCACCTCAGACCTGGAGATGCGGAACAGGTGTCCGTTATCGCAAAAAGGTGTCCCGACACGAAACTGATCCTGGATCATATGGGATATCCGAACCTCGATGAACCCCTGTCATCTTACGAAGCAATAACAGACCTCTCACGGTTCGACAATGTCTATTTCAAACTGTCCGACGTTGCGGGGACATCGCGTCAAGAGTTTCCATATGCCGATGTCCACCCGTCCATCAAGCAGGCCGTTGATCGATTTGGTGAGCAGCGAATCATTTGGGGCACGGGATATCCGGGTCGCCACCGCGTGAAGAATAACTGGCCGACACTGGCCCAGGAGCTCAAATTGATCAGGGAGGGTATTCCATTTCTTTCACCTCGCCAAATAGACCGGATTCTCGGTGAAACAGCCGCAGAGATCTGGAACATCAAAGCTTAGGGAGATCACATGCCATTACTGAATGTAGAAAGAGCGAAGCAAAACATAAGCAAGCATGAGTGGGCCAGACAACTCGTCGAAGGTTGGAGAAACCAGTGCGCCTATCTCCTCGAACAGGACAGAGCTTTCGTTGAACATCTGATTCCTGAGCTAACCCTGTGGCCTGAATACGGCCAGAACTGTCCTGCCTGTGTGAACCGGCTTTCTTCGATGGGTGAAACAGGCCTTTACAAATGGACTATCGAGGACCCCGATCGACTGACCTGCAGCTATTGCGGCACCGAGTATCCCAACGCCGACTATCCCGAAGACGGGAGCTTCACCACCCCGCGAATGGGCCAGACCTTTACGTTCTATCTAACGGACGCAGAGCGTGCGCACCCGGAGGACCGATCTGGAGAGCATGCGTTCAAGTGGTCTCGTTGGCCTGTACACACCAGCTGGAGTGGTGTCATCAGGGCCAAGAAAGCACGCTGGTGCGTGGAGCGTCTGCTACCTCTGTCCAGTTTGTTCGCCCTTACGGATGAGATCCGCTTTGCGGAGGTCGCCGCCTGGATTCTGGATACGATGGCCACCAGATACCCGAACTGGCTGTTCCATTCCTACGACGGAACCTATGCCGATTGCCCTCCAGCCGAAGCGGCCCGGTCCATGGGAGAGTTTCCAAGAGGAGGTCGTTTCTCCCCGGAAACAATCATCACCGCATTCGAGGGTCGTCATCGAGAAAATAATCATGCAGTCCTGAACAATGGCTTCTGGGGCGCCGGAAGGTTCGGATGCAGCGGATCGGATGGCAGATTTATCCTGAACGCTACCCTGGCCTACGACATGATCAAAGACGCAACGCGTTCCGATGGATCCCCCGTCCTCACCCCGGAAATGAATAACAGAATCGTTAAGGACCTTCTCGTTGCCGGCTGTGACGACACGGAAAACTGGGATGCCATCAACAACAAGTGCGGACCAGGCCGAGCGATGAGCGCTGCCGCCGGAATTCTCCTGGACAGACCCGAAAGTGTGAACCGTGCCATCGAGGGATTCGAGGCGCTGATGGACGACGCCTTTCACTTCGACGGATTTTGTACCGAGTCACCGGGCTACAGCGGCATGCACCTGAATTTGCTCAGAGACATTCCCGAACTCCTGGAGGGCTATATACGCCCGGGCGCCACTGAAGGGCTACACCCCTTCAAGGACTTCGGTCGATATCGTCTTGCGCTGGAAAGCATGGTTCGGATGCTGGATCCCAATCTTGCCAATCCGGTCATAGGGGATTCCAGAGAGGGAAGTACAATCCAGCCGATCTATGCCGAGGTCCTGGCCGCCCATTACGGTGACAGCTACGCTGGATTGCTGCAAATGTCGCAGGAAGTCCCGCTGGCTGAAAAAGGAAGCGAATACGCATTGTGGCACAGGGACCCTGATCTCAAGGCAGGCGGAGACCATGAACTGCCACTCCGCACCGAATGGTTTCCCGGGTGGCACGTTGGTGTTCTCCGCGGAGGCAACTCGTCCGGACATACGGCATTCTATCTGAATGGATATGCTCACGGCGGTCACCGGCATTACGACACGCTGGGTATGATCTACATTGCCCACGGAAAGGAAATGGCGGCGGATCGTGGATACATATGGGACGATCCCAGAAATGCGTGGACCAAGAGCACGCTCGCCCACAACCTTGTCACCGTGGATGGAGTGAATCAAATCGAAGATGGTGGGCCGGCAACGCTTCAATTATTCGGAGTCGGACCAGGAATCGAAATTGCGCAGGCATCGGCGAAGGTTTACGAACAATGTGACCGGTATCAACGTACCTGTGTATTGATTCAGACCCCGGGTGACCAGACATATGCTGTGGATCTGTTCCGCGTAAGAGGCGGCAAGCTGCATCAATACGGATTCCACTCCAATGGATCCCTGACGGAACTGTCCACAGAAGTGTCACCTGACGATCAGAAATTCGAATGGCTCAGCAACATCAGATCGGGTGGTCCCGTGGACACAATCAAGGCAACCTGGCAGAACGAGGAGGTGAAGATTGACCTCACGCTCCTGAATGCGACAGACCGATTGCTCCTGGCGGATGCTCCTGGATGGCGAAGCGACGTGGGGTCCGAACTGAACAGGCCGCCGGTACAGCAGATTCTCGCGGAAAGAGTATCCGATGGTGAGGCGAGCAGCCAATTCGCCTCAATTATATCGCCTTACACGGACACCTCCCCTATTCGATCGTCACGAATTCTTGTCGATGATCACGAATCGGGCGCCATTGGACTCGAAGTAATCAGAGAAGGGGCAACCGACTACATCCTGTCGAATCCTGCGGGGAACACATTGTCTGTGGGTCCGGTTACGACAGACGGCAGATTTGCATTCGTATCCCTCTCCCTGGAGAACCAGGTCGCAAGAGCCTATCTCCTGGACGGAACGAGCCTGAGTGTGGGTAAAAAGACCCTGTCCCCATCCGAAGGCAGAACAGAACTGATGGTGGCATCTGCAACCGATCGTACATATGTGATCGCCGGTGAAATTCCTGGACAAACAGGCCCAGGCCAATATCTGCTAGCAGATGGAACTGGCTATGAAATCGAATCGGTATCCGGACAAATCATAACGGTAAGAGACTATCCAGCAATTCCATGCGAAACCGTCACCATTCTCAACTCCGCTTCGCTCCTGGAGACCTAACCATTGCGGCATTCTCAGAAGCCGTCACCTGTTCTCAAGGATAGAAATCAGGGTTACTGAGTGACCGAAGAACAACCTGCAAGCCGAACAAAACCAGATAGTGACAGTTGGGTACCACCACCGCGGCTTGCCCGGCCGGCCTTTCTCTTTACGACCTCACTCTACTGGATCTGCCTGTACCTGTATGTACCCATCCTTGCTCCGTATGCCGAGTATCAGGGTGGATCACTCCCCTTGGTGGGTTTGGTAGTCAGTGCGTACGGATTGGCGCAGCTCCTGCTTCGACTTCCACTTGGTCTTCTCTCCGATCGCCTGGGTCGCCGCAAGCCATTCCTCACGCTGGGGTTCGCAGCATCCATTCTATCCTGTATCTGGTTCATCCTGGCGCCGAATCCATGGTCTATGGTTGGCGCCAGATTTGTGTCCGGAATTTCTGCCTGTGCGTGGGTTGCGTTTACGGTCTTGTTCTCGAGTTATTTCCCGCCATCCCATACCACGCGCGCAATGGGATACATAACCTTCTGCAATACACTATCTGTAATGGGTGCCACGTTCGTTGGAGGACAGCTGGCTGAATACTACGGATGGCTGGCGCCCTTCTGGGCATCTGTCGGAATAGGTGGTCTTGGCCTTCTATCCTTGCCTACTATCTACGAGCGACCGGCTTCGAGGACCCCCAATCTCCCCTCCATTGGCAGATTGCGTTCAGTGGTCCAGTATCCAGAGCTCGTTCTGGCTTCAGTGGTCGCTGCTTTGGGGCAGTATACCACATTCGCAACCATCTTCGGGTTGGTTCCCAACTATGCGGTCGGAATTGGTGCGACCAAAGCTCAATTGGGAATGCTTACGATGGTAGGCACACTCACAGGCGCCGTCGCCATTATCGTTAGCAGCAGTTATATCGTCCCGCGATTCGGTCCACGTCTAACCGTCTTCCTGAGCTTCTTTGCGATAACAGTCGGGACATTTTCCCTCCCATTTATCGACACTGTTCCCATGCTTTACATCCCACAAGTCCTTGCAGGCATTGGCCGAGGGGCCGCCTATCCAATTCTGATGGGTCTGGCAATTTCTCGCCTGCCGGACGCAGACAAAGCGACGGCAATGGGATTCTTCCAGGCCGTATACGCCATCGGAATGTTTGCTGGCCCGGTTTGCGCCGGTCAGATCGGCGGCAGGTGGGGATATGACGAACTCTTTTTCTCTACTGCGGCTGTCACACTGGTAACAGCGCTCGTGTCACTCCGCTTGCCCCGGAAGGCAGATTCGACTTCCTGAATGGGATTCGAGTCTCATTGCGACACCCTCCACCCTGCGATACCCAGATCAAAAGAAAAAAGCCCCACCGGACACTGTCCAGCGGGGCCTGTGACTGTCATATTGAACCCGACTATATCTTTACAAAACCCTTCTCGGCTCGTTTTTGCCCCGCCACATCCTGAATTCTCCTGATGACCAGACTCTCCTTCCGGTCAATATTCGGGCGGCGTTTCTTGAACATCTCGAGCACAGCCCGTGCTGTATTCAGAAATATCTGAGACGAATCGACCTGAATGTGTTTCGTGCCTTCGGTTGTCGTCACTGATGCCGCATAGGGGGTCCTTGCATTGGTATAAACATTTACCACCGCCGTTCTCCCTCCCGAAAAATCTAGAAGCAGCTGCGACTGCTTTCCCACGCCTCTCCGCATCACTCGCCTTACCCCTGGCCCCATGCAGCTGATCGCCATCTCCAGCGGATGGATCGCATATTCGTCAAAAGATCGACCGCCGCCCCAGGTGACCATATGCCTGACATTTTTCCGCCCGACTTCGGCCACGTAATCCTGCACACCACTGTATCTCAATGCCGAAGTGGTCTGCATGGGCACTTTATGTCGATCTGCCGATGCGAAGATTTGCCTCGCCGTCTTCACGTCGGGCGCGAAGGTCTTGTCTACATACGTCGGCTTGCCAAAGGGAAATACTGACCTGCAGAGCTCCAGATGCTTTTCTGGATCCGAAGGCGCCAGAATCATGAAATAGTCGACACACGCGTTCAATTCCGCTGCGGTCTGGAAATAGGCCACCTTGTTTTCCTTCGCCCACAGCTGACTCTGGCGCTTGGCAAGACCGGATCCTCCGCCAACCACAAACCCCTCTTTCTTGAGGTCGTTCCTGAGCAGTTTCAAATACGTGTTTGAATGGAAATTGTCCAAATTGTTGTCAACGAACCCAATCCGTTTCTGACCACGCGCCATATGCTCTCCTTGAGTCGACTCAGATTTCAATCAGAATCACACCAGGCCAGATCAGTCCGGACTTCGTCTCCGGTGTGAAACGCCTCTCATCCCAGATAGTAGCTTTTCAGAAATTGCAATTCTGGTGCTCTACTTTGGCCAGGTGGGGGCCTGCTGGACCTTCACGATACCCCCTTTGTCCACTGACTGGTGCCATGCGTCCAGCACTGCGGTCGCCCGCCATCCATCGAGAGCAGTAACGAAAGGTTCGCGATCTTCGATAACCGAATCCACGAAGCTGTTCACGCAGGAGGGAAACGCGCCAACCCACTTGTCGAAAACTTTATAGTTGAGCAGCGAGC
>CAVOEZ010000287.1:0-5926 GCA_963694355.1 Latescibacteria bacterium UBA2968
CCGAAGATATCCGATCCCGCAGGATGTCTCATCCACAAAAAAAGGCCGCCTTCGAAAAGGCGGCCTTTCGAGTCCTTCTATTTCAACCCTGCATTACTTGAGAAGGAGCATCTTGTGCACCTTCGTGAATCCGGCAGTATCCATCTTGTAGAGGTAAACACCGCTGGCAACTGACCTGTCCAGACGATCCATCCCATTCCATTTTACGGTGTAATATCCGGCCACCTGGTGGTCATTCACCAGGGTTTGGACCTCCTGGCCAAGAACATTGTAGATCCGCAATGAAACCTTACCCGCCTCCGGGACCGCATAGCGAATGGTCGTAGCCGGGTTGAAGGGATTCGGGAAATTGTGCTCGAGAGTGAACTCGTCAGGCACCAGCGAGAGGCGATCGCCCAGATGCTGCACCTGGTTGAGATTGAACTTGCCGTCGATCAGGATGCCTTCTCCGATCCTGAGCAGATCACCCTGGGGATGATCGTCCAGCAGGCTGAACCGCAGCCTGGCAATACGCCCTTCACCCTCCGCGGCATTGCCCGATGTGATGGCATTGGCAAGAAGGATCTCGCCCTTTTCCGCATCGTGAGACAGGGTGCCGAACACCTCTGCGAGTTGACCATCCATTGTGAGAAGATTCTCCTGACCAGCCGATGCTGAATTGAACCGGAGAACAGCAGGATCGTAGTCGATCCGGATGGCATAACCCTGTAAGTTAGACGCGTTGGAGGCCACGGCATCGACCAGAAGGACAGTACCTGCCTCGGTAGACGTCGGCCGCCCGACCAGCTTCAGGTGGGTGGAACTGTCCAATCCATATACAAGGGGCACCGCGGGCACGATCTTGCCACTTGCACCCTGGATATACTTGCGACCGAATCTCTGTACGAGCTGGATAAAGTCCGCCAGGTTCACCTGGTCATCACCCGTGATATCGGCGCCAGCGTTGAATCCGTCGTTGCCTAATTTCTTTCCAAAACTCTGCACCAACTGAATAAAATCTGCCAGGTTGACCTGGCGGTCA
Source organism: Latescibacteria bacterium UBA2968 (assembly GCA_963694355.1). Classification (GTDB taxonomy): domain Bacteria; phylum Latescibacterota; class UBA2968; order UBA2968. Next base: position 1,022 of record CAVOEZ010000287.1, read on the forward strand.
CCTGTGATGTCTGCCGGAAACTCCTTGGCATTTGCATCGGCTGTGAAGTTCCCCGTCAACGAGGCACTGTCGAAGGTACCGTCGTTTGCGACCACTTTGTAATGATACGTCACTCCGTCGTCAAGCGTTCGGCTGACGGTGAATGCCGTGACCCCGGAAGGATCTCCCGATCCGGTACCGGCACCCCCGGCAACACCTGTTTTGATGACCAGGGCATCTGCAAATGTACTTGAGCTGGAAACCTGGAAGCTGTAAGACAGACTACCGGATGCAGTGCTGTTGTTGATGACCACTGTGGGACTCAGACCGTTACCCTGGACAAATGCAAAGGTCGGCGCCGCCGGCCCCTTGTCCGCAGCCGGCGAAATCATATCAGAAGATTCCGAAGGGGATCCCTGGAGTTGTTGGGAGCCCAGTGAAATCACCTGGTAGGCATACTCCGTACCGTTGGTCACGGTGCCATCTGTATAACTTGTTGCTGTCCCAAGCGTAGCCACGGGGGCGAACGCACCGCCGGCGGCTGACCGCTGGACGATATAGCCGGTGATACCCGAAGAGGCACTGGCTTCCCAGCTGACTCGAACGCTGCTGTTTCCTGCTGTGACAGATGGTTTCGCAGGGGCATCGGGAGTAGGCGTCTGTCCCTCGGCAAAAGTTGTAAAGGTTGCGGTCGTGCCTACAGCCGGTCCATTGCCCGATCTGTCGATGGACTCCACCTGGTAACCGTACTCCGTACCCGGTGTCAGATTCGTGAGTGTAAGACTGTGTGTCTTAGCATCGGCCGCATCGCCTGCGGTGAATCCGAGCGTTCCACCGGCTGCACCGTATTTCACCGCACTGTCCGAGACCTCATCTGTTTCCCAGGTGATCAATGCGGACTTGTCGCCCGGGGAAACCGTCACATTTTGAATGACGGGATTGGTGATGTCAGGCGACGAATCCGTTGTGAATTCCAGGACAGAACTCTGAGTGGGACCGTTGTTGTTCTGGTCCTTGGAGGCAGCCTGGAAATAGTAAGTCGTGGCGGCCGTGAGGTTTGTCAATGTGAGTGTATGCTCGGTATCGAAATCCGGATCGCTGGAAACCTGATCCAGATCGGCCTGGTCGGTTCCGAAAGAAAGCTCGGCATCCGCTGCCTCGTTGGTCACCCATTGAACGGTAACAGAACGATCGGTCTTGTAAATCACCTCAGGAGCGGTGGTGATCGCCGGAGCAGACAGGTCCACATCCGATGGTGTCGTGCCGAAACCAACCTGACTCTCCGTGGCACCATTGCCTGTAGCGTCTGTCGAAGCCACTTTGTAGGCATACGTGGTACCCGGATCCAGATTGGTGACAACCGTCTTGTGAGCCGTCACATTCGTACCATCGATCTCTTCAGAATCCAAAGCCTCGGCGCCAGTACCGAAATTGAGCTTGCTGTTTGCGCTCTCGTTGGTCTGCCACTCGATCGTCAGGCTGTTGGTCGTAGAAGCGACAACCGTGGGACCCTGTGTGATCACCGGGAACTGGGTATCGGCCTCCGTGCTGGTTGTGAAGACGCCGAACCCTCCGGGAGGCTGGAACTTGGCCGATGGATCATCATGGGAAGAGGTAAGACCCGCCACATTGGTTGAAGATGCACGGAACTGGTAAGGCAATCCACCAGCCAATCCGGTTACCGTAATGGAGTGGTCCGTAACGAGATCATTACCAGCGATTATCAACTGAGACGGATCGCCGAATATTGGCGTGCCATCTGGAACCGCACTTCCCGCAGGCACGCCGATGGCCACCTGGGAACTTGCGAGCTGATCCGTCTTCCACTTGACGATGGCGAGTACATTCGTGAATTCTACAAGTGGACCTTCTATGAAAGTCGGCGCAACATCGATCGTACTCGTCCGTGTCTTGAAGGTGTGGTCAGCCGAAACACCCCTCACCGTTCCTGACGCAATGGTTGTAACGACATTGCCCGAGAGATCCGCGGAGCCCACTGCGTAGTGATATTCGGTTTTGGCATCCAGTTCCGTCAACGTAATGGAGTGCACCCGGGTCCCCGTCGCATCTTCAATGGTCTCGGAGTAATCTGTCGTAAGCCCAAATGACACCTTGGAGTCTGCAGGCTCGTCGGTCACCCAGTCAATTGTTGCCGATGAAGCCGTGATGTTCCTGACTACCGGGCCCCGCACGATCCTTGGAGGATTGGTGTCCGCCTCGGAAAGTGTGACGAAGGAACCTGTAGATCCTTGTCCCGTATTTCCATCGCCATCCGTGGTCACCACCTCAAAGTTGTAACTGGTGCCGGGCTCCACTGAGATGTTTACGGCGTGTTTACGGCTTCGTTCGATATCCTCCACCTCGATTTCAGAACCACCCGCCTGCTTGCCCGCGGCAGCAGGGCTGTATTTCACCAAGGCAGAATGCGGCTCATCGGCGCCCCAGGAAATGATCGCCGAGGTGGTCGTTATTCCGAGTGCAACCGGCAGAGAGAAGATTACCGGTGGGGATGTGTCTGCCTGCGCCTTGGTCGCGAATGAAAGTTGTCCCGGATTTACCGTCGGCCCATTTCCCGAAAGATCGGTGACGCTGATCTTGTAGTAATACGTCTTGTTGGGCTCGAGGTTCGTCAGTGTGATCTCGTGCTTTTTTGTGGCGATTGCCGAAGACGCGGTCTCGCCGGCGTCTTCATCCTCGAAAATCGCCGTTGACGTGTCAAATTGGACAGAGCCGGTGGCCGGCTCATTGGTCTGCCAGACGATCACCACTTCAGTATCCGTTCGTCGAGGTAGAATGGGCGCCCTTACAATCTTGGGCGCGGTCACGTCCTCGGAAGACCGGGTCTTGAAATCAGCCGGACCAGAGAGCGAAGCATTCCCACTGGCATCCTTGGTACGCACACGGTAAGTGTAAAGTGTGTCCGACAGGAGGTTGGACAGAGTCACACGGTGCTGGCGGACAGATTCTTCTATCACAACGGAGTCAGCAGAACTTGTGGTTGTAGCCGACCGGAATGCAGGGTTGGGGCTGTAGAATACGGCAGTGTTTCCAGCTTCGTTCGTATTCCACTGAATGACACCACTGTTGAAGGTGGCCCCTACAACGGAGGGTCGTCCCAATATCCTGGGCGGGATCGTGTCTGCGGTTGAGAGCGTTGTTAAGGTTAGGGCAGGCGTTTCAAATGACAGGCTGTTCAAATCTGTCAACTTGACCTTGTAGAAATAATTCGTACCGCTGGTCAGCCCGGAAATTTGAATCCTGTGGATCAACTCCGTCTTCGTGGACGACACGGTCTGATCCAACGCGGATTCGTATGTGCCATAAGAGATCTCCACCGATGCCGCCTCATCCGTTATCAAAACGATTTCAGCACTGTTCAGGGTAATTCCAAAAGCTGCCGGGCCCTGCTGAATGCGAGGCGGCGTCGTATCCACTCGTTTGCGGGTCTGGAATGAGGCAGGTTGAGTCGGGTAGGCTTCTGAGGTCCTTTGCTGGGCATCGGTGGATTGGACCTGATAATAATACCTCGTTCCAAGATCCAGACCTTCTACTACGACCCGGTGTTTGAACACCAGATTGTCGTCCGTTGCGGTCTGGGTCAAACTATTGACGGTTGGACCGTAATTGATCACGCTCGTGCTCAGTTTGTTTGTGCCCCATACAATCACTGCCCGGGAATCGGTCACTGTTACGGGAACGGGCGGATCGGTAACCAGGGGTGCATTGGTCGTAGCTGGAGAAAGGGTCAATACCACTTCGGGGGAAATTGTCGAGGCCACTGCTTCCCCATCCGTGAAAACAACACTTGTAAAATTGATCGTGGTTCCGCTGAAATCAGACTTGGCGCTGAAGCTCAACCCACCCAGGGGCGTTTCCGTGGAGGGGAAGGTGCTGTCTGTCCCTTCGGGGAGCACGGCACGGGCGATTACCGTATTGCCGTCCACCTCCACCGTGGCTGGTACCGAGGGTTCGGCTACGGTAACGGTTACGCCAGGCGTTACGTTATCAGCCGTTCCATCTGCGAAATCGAAACGGAAACTGGACAGCGTAACATTTAGCGACGAGAACCCCTGGGCAAGGGTGATCGACACCACGCCCACAACCTGCAAATCTGTCCCGTTCTGCGTCGGAACCGCCAGCGTGCCTTCATTGAACTCGATTTGGCTGGACCCGGCACTCCATTTGATGGGATCAGCGGGAAAACTGTACCCTTGCTTTTTCTCTCCAGTAACTGCTGCCACCGCAGCCGGGTTGTCGAGATCCAACCCCACAGTAAGTCCTACAGTATTCGAGAACCCTGTGGCAAAAATCTCAACCACCACAGTTTCACCACCGGTGACTTCCAAAGATTTTTCCTCGGCCAGTATATCATCGCTCGCCAGCTGCACATCGATGGATGCACGAGATTCGTCACCTGCCGAAGCACCGCCTGATCCTCCACCGTTCGACCCACCGCCGGAAGGCACTGAAATCACAAAAGGCGACCTCGGAACAAACGTTATGTTTCCCGAGTTGAGGGCATCCGCATCGATCTGGGCGCGGATTTCATATCCGGTAAGACTGCGCACACCTTTCGCGAACATCTGGACCGGAAAACGTGAACCGGGATTAATGCGTCGCGACTGCAGATTTTGATTGCCGGAAATTGAATTGAGATCTGCGGAAAATGTCTTGGGAAGGTTGGCCAGGTTGCTCACAACCATGACCTGATTCGGAGAAACCTCCTGGGACGTCCCATCGGCGAAGTCGAAATTGAGCCTGCTCCACGTCAGCTCCAATGACGGAAAGTCCGCAGAAAGTGTGATCTGGACAATCCCTACCAGCTTCAGATTCGAACCTGTTTCAGTGGGAACCGCGAGTGTCCCCTCGTTGAACACGATCTCGGACGCGCCCGCGCTCCAACTGATTGGGTTGGCCGGGAAGGAA
>CAVOEZ010000288.1:0-5925 GCA_963694355.1 Latescibacteria bacterium UBA2968
CCATTTCGATTTCGCAGGATCCGGTGTCCGGATAAACTCCGTTCGTAGCGAATCGGAAGCTCACTTGACCGTTTTGAACGAAACCGCAAAGTCTGTCTACTTGAGAATTCCATCCTGGGCTCCTAAGTCCTCGCTCCGGCTTACACGAGACGGGAGGGAAATTTATATTGAAACATCCGAGGGTTACGCGTGTGTCTCAACTGAGGGATCACCAACCCGGATCGAGCTTCAATACGCGCTGCCTGAATTCACCACGGAAGAGCCCTGGCGTGATGAAGCGGCAATCCAAGACTCGATCACGTTCAAATGGCGGGGCGACCAAATCTATGAAGCAGATCCAGTCGGTCATTACTTCAAGCAATTTCCAAAGGCATGTCGCCCATTCTCATAGTTGAACGTCAGAGCAAGAGATCGACAGGCCAACCATCATCCAATTCGTGGAAGAGGTCCAAATGTCCAACAGCGACAAGGTGGGTGACAATGTCACCAAGACAACATATGTAGAAACCGACGGTCACCACGCGTTCTACGCGAAAGACCAAACCTATGTGGGTGTTAATGGCGAATCCATGTTGGAAACGGTGACTTCCGAGAAGCTCCACTGGGTGACACACGATGATGGAAGAACAACGCTGGACGCCTGTTACGATGGCATCTGGATGAGACGGTCCGAGGACAACGGATCAAGTTGGCAGGATATCGGAAACGTATACGCATTCGACACCTCTCTGGAAGAAGAACAGATGCTTCCGTCCGGAATCACACTGGACGAGACAACCGGCAATCTGATTCGATTCTTCAGAGGGCAGAAGGCTGATAAATCCTGCTATGGTTATATCAACCAGGGCGCGTACAGAGAATTCTATTCAATCTCAAAAGACGGTGGGGACACCTGGACTGACCCGGTCCAGATCGTTGACGGAAGAGACGAATTCAATGAACAGAACTGGGGACCAAATCTGGCATACGGGATGAAAGGAGCAATACTGAACGGTGGACACTGTCTCTGGATGGAAGACGGCAGCTTGCTGGCGCCTTTCACCACCTACAATCGGCTGGAACCAGGAAGACCGTGGGACTTCAGTAACTTCTGCGCCAGAGGCACCTGGAACTCGGACCGAAACGAATTCGAGTGGAATTTCGGTGAACCTTTCGAGGTGACACCGGAACAATCCTACGCGGGGTGTTGTGAGCCCTCCATAGTTTCGCTGGGTGGCGACAGGCTCTTCATGACAACCAGATGTCAAGGAAGTGAAGCCAAAGGCTTACACACAACCAGATACTCGACATCCTCAGAGGACGGTGGCAAAACCTGGGCAAGCGCAACTCCCCTTCTCTACGACGACGGGTCGCCCGTTCACACACCTGCTTCCATATCTGCATTCTTCAGTTCATCGACAACTGGAAAGACCTACTGGATTGGCAACATACTCGACGCGCCGGTCTATGCCCAGACCCCTCGTTATCCCCTCAAATTTGCAGAGTTAGATATCGAAAAAACCTGTCTCATAAGGGATTCCGTCCGGCTCATCCAGGATCGCCCCGAGGGTGCCCACGAACACGTCAGATACACGAACTTCGGAAGTTACGAGGACAGAAAATCAGGACACCTCATCATCACACTTCCGGAACAATACAGAAACCGGGGATATGACGAAATGGAACAACCCGAGGACTTTGCAGCGTCTTGTGTCAAATACACTGTCGAACTCACTTGAGAGACCCTTCGCCAGCGAATAGATGAATGGCAGAGAAAATGCGGAAGGATGGGAACCGTGTCACAAGAACCTGCATCCAAAATGATCGAAAACGTCGTCCCGATTCTCAACGTAAAGGACCTGTCCGTCAGCCTGAGCTACTATGAACAAGCCCTGGGCTTCACAGAGGACTGGACAACGGGTGACTTCGCCTGTGTCAGTCGAGACAGGCACTGCCTTTATATCTGCGAAGGCAATCAGGGCAACCCGGGTACCTGGATCTGGATTGGCGTCGAGGATGTGGACAAGTTGTATCAAGAATGTCTCGCCAACGGTGCTGAAATCGATGGCGAAATGGTAAACAACCCCTGGGCGAGAGAATTCCGCGTTGCCGACCCCGACGGTCATATGATTCGCTTCGGGGGTGAGCCCCAGACAGACCCGGACCACACTACATAAATGGCGCCCTCATCTATCCGATCGTCTTCGAACCTGCTCTCCACAATTAGGACCCAATGGATACTCCTCCCAAAGGCCATTTCCTGAAATTGGTTGCACACAAGGCGCTTGATCTGTTCGTCGCCGGAGATAGCCCTGGAGACCTCCAGCAGGTGGGGCATATCTCCGGGTGCATCAAGTTTGCCGTCGATCCAGGCGAATCGCACGACCGCCAACTGCTCGCTGTCCATTACCCCAGACCAGAACGAAACTTCAAACCGGACGCCGCACACCTGCGCTCCCGCAAACAGTTCCTGATCAACGCAATCGACCACGGCGGTATCCAGACGCCGCGACCGATCCCAACACCTGACGGTGAACTCGTCATTCCAATCGAAATCGAAAGCCCCTACTGGGACAGTCCTTGTTATTGTTCCCTTACGGAATGGCAAAACGGTGATCCACTAAACCAGGACGACACAAACCACGTCGAGATCGTTGGAAAGGAGATGGCATCCCTCCACAACTTCGCGAACGGTTGGGAACCGGAGGATGACCACTTCTCGCTGCCCTCGTTCGATCGAAACACGTGGATGACAGCGCTTGAGAAACTGGATAGTGCGGTAGAAGATGGACGGATTCTCCCGGAACACTACAACACACTCTTCGAATCGACACAACTGGCGATTCTAGAACTGGAAGCAGCTCCCGGGCCGGAAAACAGGATCGGTATAATTCACGGAGATATGATGCCGGGGAATCTGCTGCAAGCTGGACCGGACATCTGGATCATCGACTTCGACAACTCGGGAATCGGGGACTTCGCCCAGGACATCGCCTGGGTGCTCACGCAGCTCACGCCGGAGAATCGACGTGTCTTCGTCAACACCTACGCGTCCGTTCGTCGAAAGGGATCGCCCACACAGAGAGAATTAGAGCTTCACTTTATCCTGTCACAAATTTACAGCAGCTCCTGGTGGGTCAACGATCCAGGTCATAAGTTTTCAAGCATTCCGAATCTTTGCGAACTCTGCCGGAAACTGAAGCACGGAAGATCGTTTCTGTATACATAGCGCCTTAATCATCCAATCAACAATCTGGTCAGGGAGATAGATTCCCATGAATTACCGCTCGAACATCTGGAAGTATTATGCCCTGAACTTTTTCAGAGGGATTGGCGGAGGGCTGGTCGTGCCAATCCTGGTACTCTTCTACCTGGACCGGGGCATTTCCCTCGAAACATTCATGATTCTGATGGCCATCCTGAACTTGTCAGTCTTCGCACTGGAAATTCCTGGAGGAATTATTGCCGATCGGTACAGCCGAAAGTGGAGCATTGTCGTGGGGCGAATATTCTTCACGATCTCTTTTGGTCTGATGCTGATCACCACGAATATCCCTTTACTTGGAATCGCTTTCTTCCTCTTCGGCCTCGGTGAATCTCTCATCTCCGGGGCGGACTCGGCCCTTCTATATGACTCGCTCAAAGCGGAGGATCGAGAGGATGAGTTTCAGGAAACCTTTGGCACCGGCATATCGATCATGCTTGTAACGATGGTCCTGGGAACAATCATCTGCGGCTACCTGGTGAGCATTGGAAGCCTGGTGACGCCAATGTGGGTGGGCTTTGTCCTGGGAATGATCGGGATCGTACCCCCGATGCTCTTCCTCGAGCCTCCCTTCAAACAAGAGAATGTAGAAGCGGAGACACAATCCCGAACCCTCAAATCCGAATTTGCCAGTCATCTCAAACACACACGCGCAAGCTTGCGGCTGGTATTCGCTGATCGCACGTTTCTGGTATTTTCATTTGTAAACATCGCCATCCTCCGAATGCACCTTTTCTCAGATCGTCCCTTTTTACAACCTTATCTCTTGTCCTTCGACTACAGTCCCGAAACGATTGGTTACCTCTACGGAATTTTCTGCGGTGTCTCTGCCATTTCCTCAAAATACTCCGGGAAGATCGTAGGGGCTATTGGAGCGGACGAGCGGAACGGCCTCATTGCGGTCTGCCTGATCGGAATCGTCTCACTCGTAGGAATGGTTCAGGCGCCGACCGGTGTCGTGGTCGTGGTCGCCCTCGTAGGAATAAACCTCGTCAAGGGTCTCGCGATTCCGTTCATCCAGACCGGCCTGAACCGAAGGTTGACCTCGGACAAGCGTGCGTCCTGCCTTTCGATGTCTAAAATGGGCGTCAACTTTCTGGGGATCTTTCTCGGCCCACTCTTTGGCTGGATCGCAGACACGCATTCGCTCGCCGCGAGTCTTTCCGCTTTCCAGTGGATCTTCGGACCAATGCTGGTCGCCGGACTGATAATGACAGCAATCGGTCTTCGTCCGGCTCCCAAAATCAAGGCGAACACCTGAATCGCTGTCCCCACGATAATCGCTTAAGAAGCTTTTCCTCTATCACCAATCTCCCTTGAATATGCATTCCATCGGTTCTTGAATATGTATTGGGCTTTACCAGAACATTGGTTGGTTCCTCATTCGCTCGAACCGTCTGCCCCTAAATCAAACATCAATTCTCAACCGCCTGGAATGACAACACATCGCGGAGCCCACTATGCCCGAAACCGAATACACTGGAAACGACTTCTATTGCGATATGGCCTTGAGTGGAAAAGTGAATATTAATGTTGTCGCTGAAACACCGGACATCCTCGCCTTCCATCACACGCGACCCTACTGGCCGGTTCACATCGTTGTGGTTCCCAAGCGCCACATCCCCTCACTCATCGACCTCGGTGAAGACGGCGAAGAGATCCTCCCGAAAGTCCTGGAAGTCGTCCGACAGGTTGCTGCCGAAGTCACTGCAGAGCACGGTGCGTGTCGCGTACTCACCAACCTCGGAGAATACCAGGACTCCAAGCACCTTCACATCCACGTCGCCTTTGGCGATCGCATTCGAAAATAGAAGAAATCACAGACGCGAAGATCCTGGAAATCACACATAAATTGGAGGAACTGAAATGGCGGTTCGCGTATTCGGATGCAACCATATCGTCCTCGAGGTCGGAGATCTCGAAAAGGCCGTGGCGTTCTACAAGGACGTATTCAATCTGGAACACAAGAACGAAGGTGAAGGAGACGCGTTTTTCAAGCTGGGGAACCACCAGTTCCTTGCGCTGTTCCAATCAGACGAGCCCCACATCGATGACCACAGGCACTTTGGACTTATCGTAAGAGATCGTGCGCAAGTGGCTGAAGTTCGCGAAAAGATCACTCAGAAATACGGATTGAAAATAATCCCGATTACTGCATTTTGAATCTCTGCCGCATTATGTCCAGCCTCAAACACTCTAACGTGGTCGTCTCCAAACGATCCAGCGGCCAATGGGCGGCTGATCAATATCCTCAATGGTCTGCCCTGATCACCGCGGCTGACAATTCCTATGCTGAATCTGCCACAGAAACTGAATTGGCGCAGATAAAAACGGATCTATCGGAATTTCACAAATTCGCCGTTCAGGAAATCGAGGACCTTAGAAACCCGGAGAACTGAACCGAAAGGAAGCAAGATGCCAATCAAAGTAGCAGTCATCGGTGCAGGAAGCATCGGTTTCACTCGCAGACTGATGAAAGATATCCTCTCCGTTCCCGAACTTCAGGACACCTGTTTTGCATTTCACGACATCAGCAAGCCAAACCTCGAAATGATCACCAACCTGGCGCAGCGGGATATTGAAGGGAATCAGGTACCTGCCCAAATTACAACGTCCACCAACAGAAAACGAGCACTCGAAGGCGCAGACTATGTTCTGAACCTCACCAGGATTGGTGGACT
>CAVOEZ010000289.1:0-5925 GCA_963694355.1 Latescibacteria bacterium UBA2968
TTTTCCGGACCACTGCCATGCGTGGGACATCCGGTAACAAAATTTACCGTCCAGGTTCTGGGCACTGCGGCCTCGGGCATGATATCCCTGATCGATTCATCGTCACGTGTGAGCCAGGCATCCGCCTTTGCTACGATGCTGTCAGAGATCTTCCTGGCATCAGGGTCATTCGAGATCCGATGTCGCGCCAGCTCGATCTGCTCGTCCGAGTAAAGTTTCACAGATACTCCTCATGTTTCGGGTTGATGCGTTGTATGTGAACTTGCGTTGCAGGGGTAAACTTCAAAACAGTGGTACGGGAGGGAATGTAATTGTTTTTCCAACGGCGATGTACCATCGGTGGAAAAAGTCGTCCTGTTGCCACCCTCCACATCACGAAGGTGAGGCGAGCAGGATGGCGGTCAGGGCCAGAAGGACCAGGAAGGCGCGGGCATGTGACGACCCTGTCCAGAAGTTGTTTCACTGGTTCTTTCTACTTCCGTGAGGTGACGCGATCTTTCTGGATTTTTCCAGTGGGGTAGATCTTGACACGATCGCCCCTCCGGAGGACGATCTGTTTTCGATCAGCGCCGACTGTCGGGATGATTCGGATAACACCTTCGTGGGCTGTGATGGTGGTGGTTGCGTCGAGGACCACCCGGAGCCGGTATCTGGCACCCTCGGATCCGGTTATTCCGGCGACAGGGGAATTCATTACCAGTTCAGGGTCATTGACCTCAACGATTACGTTTCCAACCCAGAGGTTGAAGTTGGATGATAGGGACCCTGCGACCTGCGCGGCTCCAATTTCAAGCGAACTGTTGGGGCCAACCTGAACCCGGGCGGAATTGTCTTCAAGATCCAGAATGGCTTTGCCTTCCGTTCCCGTCTCGACCTTGTCCCCCGGTTTGGGCTGTGCATCTTCTGCAGATGTCCTGGAATCTCCGGACACAATGTAGACCGGTCCTTGCGACCCGGTTACGGAGGATGACGATTCAGAATCCGCCTGCTGCTTTCTTTTACGCTTCCGGCTTTCGGATCCTGCTGCTTTTTTTGGGCTGCTGATACTCGAGGATTTGCCACTGGAGACGACTGAACGGCCTCCCGTCGTCTTTTGACTGGAGTCGGCTCCGCTTGAAGCAGATTTCTTGCTCTTCCCGGTAATCACGACGAGCAGACCTATTACCCCCACCGTGGCGACAAGTCCTATGATATAATTTCGGGACTGGCTCGCGGGTTTCACAGGTGGTTTTCTCCACTGTGCAGGCCGTGGTCGTGGTTCGAGGCTCTCACGACGCAAGACAGCCGTGGGAGGCCAGGTGATCTCACCCGAGACCTGAAGCCCACGTACCCGCTGCATCAACTGCTGCCTGACATCCTGAACTTCGCTGACCTTCGCGGCGGCGGTCAATCGCATTTCTTCACGGATCACGGCGCCTACACGCTGAGAAACGTTGGAGAATATCTTGTCCCTTACTTCTTCTTTTGCGCCTTTGAGGCAAACGGCAATGTCCTTCTCTTTCATATCGCGAACAATAAACTGAATGTCGCGATTGACAAGTTTCGCAAGATCGTCGAACTGGATTTCCTCGGAAGACTGTTCTTCGGGAGGCGACAATGGACAGCTCCAGTCTGGTTGTGGTGAGAAAATCCCAATGCTCATTTTCCTGATCGTGCGTGGTATCAGAACACTACAAAGTGTAACATAGGTTGATCGGATTCGCGTGACAAGTGGAATCAGATTCCCGGAATTCAAATCTGTAGCGACCTGTTCGGGGTTGGTGTATATTTAGATCTTCGTCAGGTCGATTGGCATCGTTATCAAGAGGGGATCAATGGAATTTCGCATGCTGGGACGTACCGGGCTAAATGTATCTGTAATGGGGATTGGAACCGGAGGGCCAAGCAATTTCGGCCAGAGTACGGGTGTTCCTGAGGAAGATGTGATCAGGATGGTACACCGTGCGCTGGACCTTGGGATCAACTTTTTCGATACCTCCGCGGCCTATAAGGAAAGCGAGGTGATCCTTGGCAAGGCGCTTAGCGGCGTACCAAGGGAAAATTATATCCTCGCAACCAAATTTCAGCCGGCACCTGATTCGAGGTTGCTGTCTCCTGACGAGGTGAAGGAATCCGTGAACAGGAGCCTGGAACGACTCCAGGTAGAGCACATCGACGTCATGCAGTTTCACGGCGTTGATCCTGGGGACTATCGGAGGATCATGGACGCCCAGATGCCCACTGTCATTGAACTGAAGGAGCAAGGGAAATTCAATTTCGTGGGTATCACGGAGACGTATTCACGAGATCCGCGGCACGAGATGTTCGATATGGCCCTGGAGGACGACCTGTTCGATTCGGCCATGGTAGGGTACAGCTTGATCAGTCCGACGGCCGAACAAAAGATACTGCCCGACCTTCAGAAAAAACGAGTGGGTGTAATCTGCATGGTAGCTGTCAGGAGAGCACTCAGCAAACCAGATATTTTGAAGGCGCGCATTGCCGATGCGAAGAAGAGAGGCGTAATCGCCCCGGATTCTGTTCCCGACGAAGATCCTCTTGGATGGCTGGTCAAGGGTCACGTGAAGTCTCTTCCTGCAGCAGGATACAAGTACGCGGCTGCTCATCCCGCAATTGGTACCGTTCTGACAGGAACCGCCAACATTGCTCATTTGGAGGCCAATGTGGAGGCGATATTGGGACCCCCGCTACCTGAAGAGGATATGGCACGGTTAAACGAGGTCTTCGGCGACGTGTGGGAAGCCCTGGGGAACTGATCTGAAATCCACAGGAATTTTAAGTGGGAACTATTGAGAATGAGGATCACTTGAAGATCTCCAATCCATTCAGACACTGGTCCAGGGATTTCAGGTTACTGGGCGTGGCGGTGTTCACGGTTGGCATATTTTTTGGCGTTCAGCTGACGCTGTTCAACAATTTTATTGTTGAACGCCTGAATATCGAGGCACACCAACTTGGATATGTCGAGGCACTGCGCGAAGTTCCGGGCTTTCTTAACGCTTTGTTCATCGCCGTGATGATTCGCCTCGCGCCTCCTCTGGTGGCGGGCGTTTCGCTTGTGATTATGGGATTGGGGCTGGCAGCATACGCGGATGTAACCACGGTTTATTCGCTTGCCGTTTACTCGGTGGTGTGGAGTATCGGATTCCATTCCTGGATACCGCTTGAACAGACCATGGCCCTTCAGTTTTCTCCTGATGGGGAAAAGGGAAAATGGCTGGGTCAGCTGAGAAGCGTACATGCGTTTGCCTGGCTGCTGACCATTGGTGTTTGCAACGTAGCGTATCACATTGTGAGCTACGAAGGGCTGTTCATCATGGCGGGTTTCGCAACGGTCCTGGGCGGAATCGCCATATTTTTTGCCAGTAAAGAAAGACCTGCGGTGAAAGAGAAGGCATTCGTGTTGAAACGCAGGTATTCGGTCTATTATGCACTGAATTTTCTGCAAGGTTGCAGGAAACAGATGTTTATCACGTTCGCGATATTTGCGCTTGTCAAGATTCACGAAATGCCTGTAGCCACGACGATGGTTCTAGTTTTCGTCAATCAGACACTGATCACGTTTACCGCGCCTCTGATGGGTCGGCTTGTTGACAAATATGGTGAGCGGATCATGTTGAGCGCAAGCTATCTGGGATTGGTATTCGTCTTCTTCGGGTATGCGGTCGTTGATCATCGTCCCACGCTTTATGTGCTATACTGCATCGATAACCTTATTTTCTTTGGCGGGATTGCACTTACGACATATTTGCACAAGATCGCACCACCTGAGGATCTAAAGCCTACACTTTCAATGGGCGTTACAATGAATCATTTTGCGGCGGTTGCAGCACCGCTGCTCGGTGGTTTGGCGTGGTACCACTTCGGATACGAAGTAATCTTTTTAAGTGGGTCCGCGCTCGCTCTCGTTTCCCTGCTGGTGAGTCAATGGGTCAATCCGGAGGAGATGCTTTCCCGAGAGCGTCAGGAACTGGCTACCGCAGACTGAGAATAGACTTGCCCATTGAGTAACAGTTATCAATCGATCTGACCGATGGGTATCGCAGTGATGAATGGAGATCAGGGAGGAATACAGATGGAATCTAGAAAGCTTGGAAGTTCCGGAATTCCGGTATCAGAGATAGGTCTTGGATGCTGGCCAATTGGTGGGGCGTCATTCCGAGGCGGAAAACCAACCGGATGGTCGGGGGTGGATGTCATGGAATCCATCGAGACCGTCAGGCTGGCCTGGAAGCAGGGCATTACATTTTATGATACAGCGGATGCCTACGGAAGAGGAAAGAGCGAGGTATTGGTGGGGATGGGGTTGTATGAACACAAGACCGATGCCGTTGTCTGCACCAAAGTAGGGATGAGCCTCGCCGCTCCAGGACAGAATTTTTCGGAGCCCTATATCCAGGGAGCTCTCGACGCCAGTCTAACTCGGTTGGAAAGGGACTATGTGGATCTCTATTTGCTCCACGGTCCGCCGCTGGATCAGATGGGAGAGCCTTTATTCGGACTGATGGATAGTCTCAAAGCCTCCGGGAAGATCAAGGCCTGGGGGGTCTCCATCAGCCCGGTAGATACTTCGGACAAGGTCGTGGAAGAGGGGATGCGGGCCATCGAGGGCGGGGCCGATGCCATTCAGCTTGTGTACAATATTCTTCAACAGGCAGAAGGAGACATACTTTTCCCTGTAGCGGAGGAGAAGGGTGTGGGAATCATTGTGAGGGTTCCGCTTGCGTCGGGATGGTTGACGGGTAAGTATAACGAGCATACCGTGTTTCCCGATGATGACTTGAGGAGTTTGAGATACACCCCCGGTCGTGTTCAGGAAACCGCCCGAAAAGTTGCACAGTTGGACTTCCTGATGGAAGAGGCCGAATCAATGGCCGAGGCCGCCATCCGGTTCGTTCTGTCCCAGTCAGCGGTGTCCACAGTGATACCAGGTGCCAAGAATCCCGGGCAGCTCGCTGCCTTGACCGGTGCTGCAGGAAAGACGCTGTCGGAGACGGCACTCCGCAAGATCAAGGAAGTCACTGCTAAATAAGCAATCAGGAGGTGGGCATGGCGGGATTCGCTGTTGTGGGTTTGGGTATGGGATATAACCGCGCAAAACTTATCCAGGAAACAGAGGGGGCAAAACTCCGGGTCGTGGTCGATTTGAACGAGGAGCTTGCTCGGAAGGCGGGCGGGGAGTTCTCTACCGACTGGACAACCGATTTGGATGAAGCCCTGGCCAGGTCCGATGTGGATGTTGTGATGGTGATGACTCCGAGCGGCACGCACGCCGATCTGGGCTGCCAGGCGGCTCAGGCGGGGAAACATGTGATTACGACAAAACCGATGGACGTTTCCACGGAGGCTTGTGATAGACTGATCGAGGCCTGCAAGACAGCCGGTGTGCTTTGTGGTGTAGACTACCAGAGCCGATATGTGGACAACAACTTTCGGGTGGCAGAGGGGCTGCGTCAGGGCATTCTTGGCAAGCCCATCCTGGGAGAGGTGCGTTTCAAATGGTTTCGTTCCCAGGATTATTTCGATGCCGGTGGTGGATGGCGTGGGACCTGGAAAATGGACGGTGGCGGGTCTCTTGCCAACCAGGGCGCCCATCTGCTCGATCTGCTGTGCTGGTTCATGGGTGATGCTGAGCGGGTCTATGGAGAAACAGCGATCATGAATCATGAAATCGAGACTGAAGATATCGGGCTGGCGATCGTGAACTTCAAGAGTGGCGCCAAGGGAACCGTACTGGGAACGACCACATTTCCGGAGAGCGTCTATTTCAGCGCCGAAGTACACGGTACAAAAGGCGGTATCCTTGTGGATGATGTCCTGGGTGGCGGTATGCGGATCTTTGGGGAGGGAATCGAAGCCGCATTGATGACGATTGAAAATCCCATTGCGCATATTGTAGACGATGTGCTGAAAGCTCTTGACACG
>CAVOEZ010000290.1:0-5912 GCA_963694355.1 Latescibacteria bacterium UBA2968
AAGTATCGAGCGCATCATCAACCCAGTGACTATTGCATTCAACCAAGCCATTTTCGTAGCTGTCCTTGGATTAATTGTCAATGGGATCTCTGTTTTTATCTTGGGTGATCATCACGATCACGATGTTCACAGTGACCACGGAAAACACAATCATACGCATCATCAAGATCACAACCTAAGAGCCGCATATTTGCACGTTTTGGCTGATGCCCTCACATCACTCTTGGCGATCTTTGCTCTATTGGTAGCCAAATTTTTCGGACTGATCTGGATGGATCCTCTCATGGGAATTGTAGGTGCAATATTGGTGTCCCGCTGGTCGGTTGGTCTACTGCGTGCAACCAGCAGCGTCTTGTTAGACAAGCAGGCTTCCGACGATATTCAGTTGGAAATCAAAGATCGTATTGAAAGCTATTCTGATAGCCGGGTTGCCGATCTTCACGTTTGGTCGATTGGTCCAAGTATCTATGCTGCAATTGTATCAGTTGTGGCCCATGATCCTCAAACTTCGGCGTACTATAAAGATTTACTTTCATCCCATCTAGGCTTGGTTCATGTTACCGTGGAAGTACATGAATGCATTGAAGAACATTCCGAATTGACTGGACACCTCTCCTGACAGCGTATGCATGGGTCAATCTGTTTAGAGTATAGTCGGACCACGCTGGGGCGGTGATAAATACAGAGGCCTCGCCGTCCTGGCGAGACCTCACCCAACCCCTAAACGGCTGTGATTGATTGGTTGACTGATTGTAAAAAAAACCGATCTCTTTTTTGATGCACCGCCGCATCGGGCATTCAAACCGTTAACTGCAACTTTACTACTCGGTTTCAGGAGCACCATTGAATATTGCTGAGCCCAATATTGGCTTCCAGGGCGAAATGGGAGCTTTCAGTGAAATGGCTGCCCGCGCCTTCTTTGGTAACGAGGTCCGGTTGTCACCACAACCCGATTTTACGGCCTTGTTCAATGCGGTCACAAAAGGCCAGTGCACACATGGAATGGTTCCCATAGAGAACTCCGTGATGGGGAGCATCCACGAAAACTACGACCTGCTTTTGCAGCACGATCTGCAGATCATCGGCGAACTGAAACTCAGAATCGTGCACAACCTGATCGTGAATCCGGGTGTTGAGCTGAGCGATATCCGGAGAATCTACTCGCAGGCCCCCGCCCTCGCCCAGTGCACAACCTTCATCCAGACCCTGGAGCACGCGAGAGCTGAAGTCGCTCACGATACGGCCGGTGCGGTAAAGGCCTTGAAGGAAAGCGGGTCCAGAGATGCCGCCGCCATTGCGAGCGCTCAGGCTGCGGCTGATTACGGTCTCAAGATTCTGCAGACCGGCATCGAAAACAACCATCAGAATTTCACGCGCTTTCTTGTACTATCCAGAGAATCTGTAGTTCCTGAAGACCCTGCGAAAACATCCGTCGTATTTGCAATGGACGATGTCCCCGGTTCACTGTTCAAGAGCCTGGGTGTGTTCGCACTCCGGGACATCAACCTCCTCAAGATTGAATCTCGCCCGCTGAGCGGTCGTCCCTGGGAGTATGTATTCTATCTGGATTTTGAAGGTCACCTGGGCGGTGACCTGGCCCGGCAGGCAATCGACCATTTGCGACAAATTGCTACATTTATCAAGATCCTGGGCTCTTACCAACTGGGAGAAACCGTAGAGGGTCGGATCAGAGAAAAGAGAGCACAGTGATGAAACTTTCAGATCGAATGTCCCTTCTGGGAACGGAATCAGCCTTCGACGTTCTGGTGAAAGCTCGAAAGCTGGAGGCCGAAGGTAAAGACGTCATCCACCTTGAAATCGGGGAACCCGATTTTGAAACCCCCGGTCACATTGTCGATGCCGCCAAGTTGGCGCTGGACCAGGGATATACCCACTATGGCCCTCCGGTAGGGCTCCCGGAATTGCGTGAATCTATAGCCTCCTACGTCTCCACCTCTCGAAACATATCTGTTACTCCGGATCAAGTGGTCGTTACACCCGGTGCCAAACCCATCATGTTCTACGCGATACTCGCGCTCGCACAGCCGGGGGACGAAGTCATTTACCCGGATCCAGGGTTCCCTATTTATGAGTCGGTCATCAAGTTCGCCGGCGCCAAACCTGTTCCAATTCCTCTCAAAGAAGAACGCGGATTTAGCCTGGATGTGAACGAACTGAAGGACCTTGTCACAGACCGTACGCGTCTCATAATCATCAACTCTCCTCAGAATCCGACCAGCGGCATCATACCTCCCGCGGATCTCCAGGCCATCGCAGAAATTGCGGTTTCTCGAGGCATCCCGGTACTAACTGACGAAATCTATTCTCGCATCCTCTACGGCGGCGAATTCCACAGCATCACAGCTTACGATGGCATGGAGGACCTTGCGATCATCCTGGACGGGTTCTCCAAAACCTATGCGATGACCGGGTGGCGCATCGGATACGGTGTCATGCCTCCAGCGCTTGCCGAACAATTTGGTCTCCTGATGGTGAACAGCAACTCCTGTACGGCCGCCTTCACCCAGCGTGCGGCAATAGCTGCCCTGGAAGGGCCCCAGGATGCGGTAGTGGCCATGGTCGCTGAATTCAAACACAGGCGCGATGTATTTCTATCGGGTCTTCGTGAGATCCCTGGAATCAGCTGCAACGAACCGGGCGGCGCCTTCTACCTTTTCCCCAACATCAAGGAACTGGGCAAATCCTCTCAGGAGTTTGCAGACTTGCTCCTCTACAAGGGGCACGTTGCCGCACTCTCCGGTCACGGGTTTGGGAATTGCGGCGAAGGATATCTCCGTTTTTCCTTTGCCAACTCGGTTGAAAATATCCAGCGGGCCCTCGAGCGTATTGCAGACTGCGTGGACACCCTTGTCTGATTCAGTATCCAACGAATACCTTGCCGGATGCACAGTCGATCCTTCCCGGATCGAGTCGTGGGTAGACACCTTCCATACCCAGGGCTTTCTTTTTCTTGAAAATGTCCTGCCCCCTGACTGGTGCGCCGAAATGCGTGATGACCTGGACAAAGGCCTGTTGGAAGACCCGAATGGCCTGAATGTCAATGCGGAACACGTCAGACTGTGTCATCGCATGTTCGAACACAGCCCGGCCAATTTGAGACTCTTCGACGTGGAGCCCATCGTGAGTCTCGCGGAAGCCATCATTCCTCAATCCTGCCACGTGATACACAATAATTCCTTCCAGTCCCCTCCGGGAGGAGGGCTCACGAGCTGGCATCAGGACGACGCCCCACACTACATCGTAACGGAAGGCGAGCGCCCTCGAAATGTTCATCTGCCTGTCCTCTTCTTCACAGCGAACTACTACCTGACCGATGTCACAGAAGTAGCGCACGGATCCACTGAATGCATCCCTGGATCCCATCTGTTTGGTGCCCCGTCCCCAACAGATATGACAGGAACCGAATGGGAACCCCTCATCCAGCCCAGTCTGGGCAAGGCCGGCAGTGTGGTCCTCTTCAACAATCAGGTCTGGCACCGCGGTGGACCCAATCTAAGTGACCGCACCCGCTACATCACCCAGATCACCTATGCCCGCAGAATCATTGGACACAAATATTACCCCTTCATGAATTACGCAATGCCCGAGCACGTCTACAAGGACGCCGACACCCGCCTCAAACGCCTCCTCGGCTTTCTCGACCGCGGCGCATACGGCTGATCCCGTTTCCGTATTGCGCAAAAACAAAAGCCCCAACGGCTCACACCGTCAGGGCTTCTCTATCATCTGCCACAGGACTGAGCACACCGGACACCGGACACCGGACACCGGACACCGGACGCTTCTTGCCTCTCGCCTCTCTCACCACATCACCCGGAATTCCGTCTCCGAACTCGCCTCCTGTAAACTGTTCAAATCTACTACGACCACTCTGAATGCTCGCAATCCAGGCATCGCATCCAGATTGAGCACCTGATAAATGGGTTCCCAGTCTCTGTTCCCCTGATGAGTGTAGGAGACCGCCGTTGTCCATTCCTTCTCCTCTGCCGCCTCGCTATCGGCCTCCGTCCGCACCTGATAGGTGACCTCGTACTTCGTCGCCCCGAATTCGTCCTTTTCCATATTATAAATCTCGTAGTAGAAATAGGCCTGACCCAGGCGATTGCACTGCTGCAGAGGGTTGGGCAAAATCAGAAAACGTTGACGATCCATCGGAACCTCTTCCCGTTCTACCACTTTTCTCGCGAGAAGAAGATCGCTTACCTGAAGGGTGTCGTGACCGAAATGCTGAACATTGACGTTGCCTCTGAATGTGCCAATGGTTTTCTTGACCTGATCCTCCGCTTCAGCGGCCAGAAAATAGCTTCCCGGATCCAGCAGCATATTTTCACTCGCGAAAAGGTATCCTTCGCGTGTCGACTCATACGTCACCCAGGGCATCATCTGGATGCGGCCTACCTCCTTCCGCACCGTATCCCATTTTGAGTCGAACAGGAACAGACCCTGATTGATATCTACCTCTTCCACACCTGGACCAACCTTCTTGTGGTTAACTTCTTCGCCGGCCAGGGCGTAGTAGACTTCCACCCGTGACTTTCCCGCGCCTCCTCTGAACTGGGCGATCTGGAAGGGTGCGTCATACCGCTCCCATTTGTAAGGATCCTCGTAGAACTCGGGAACCTGACTGGTTAGCCTTTCGAACTCCACAGGATGCCTTCCAAGCCAGCCGATTCGGTAACGCCAGGTGTCCCGTGTGTCGATATTCACAAAAACCAATCTGAACGGACCATAGTCCCAGAACTCGGTCCTGGGGTGGTGTTCAAAGGGCATGGTACCCTGTGAATTGAGATACGCCAAATGGTCCTGATACCACGAGGGCTCGTCAATACCGGTATCGATCTCCGCAGGGCGAACACTCCGGGCGGCTGGGCGCCCATAGCGGATATAGGCCTGTCCCTTGTCGGTCGACCACCCTGGAATATCCCGCTCGGGATCGCCGAACCGAAGATTCGCATACGCGACACGTCCACAATGTTCCATTAACCGCTCGTTGACAGGTGTCAGGAACAGAGGGTCCTTCCCGGTCCAGAAAGCGCGAATAGCCTCATCATTGGGCAGAGCCAGTGCTTCGTCGAGATCCTTTTTGCCTGCCAGCATGAACACCGACATCATGAATTGCTGTTGTCTCAATGGCATTTTCGCAAGGCCCTTCACATAAGAAGGGTATGCCCGTTCGAGATTGTCCTGCGCCTGGTATCCAAGCCCCAAAAAGAAGAAGGCGTCCGAGTCATCCGGATGTCGACCCACATAATCTTTGAACAGACGCACCAGCTTGTCCGGCATTCGTGCCTCATAGTATACCAGACCCAAAAGTAGCAGGGAGGGTCGATGATCGGGGTCGATGTCCAGCGCCCGCGTCAAATATCCGAGTGCTTCATCCCTGTCCTGTTCGCCAAACTGTTCCAGGCTGTATGACCGAGCGCTCTTGTTTCCCATACTGTCATACGAATAGTCTACCCGTTCACCCTCCAGGTATCGCGACATCTGATAGGCGGCGTAGCGCCCGGCCATATACAACGCGCCAACGTGATTCGGATCCATTCCGATTGCTTTTTTGGCGGACTTGTAGGCGCTCTTTCGCTTGCCTGCAGCCCAGAGATGCCGGGCGTATGCAATCCGGTAATCCAGATTTTTTTTGTCTTTCCTCATTGCCCGTTGAAGCCACAACGAAGCATCCCGTCGCATATGTATCGAATTGGCTTCCAGATACAGTTCGGCCAGAGTGAACATGGCTTGCCCGGAATCGTCGAATTTGATTGCCCGCTTGACCAGACTCACACGGTCCTTGAAGCCGACTGTGGTATCGGAAGATGACGCCAGCAGTGAATCCACCATCGCGGGATCCGCCTTGGCGGCACGAGCAGGGGCGAACCAGATCAAAGAAGCCAGAA
>CAVOEZ010000291.1:0-5841 GCA_963694355.1 Latescibacteria bacterium UBA2968
GTTGAGGCTCGCGTCCGTTGCGGGGCCACCATCGCCAGAGAAACCCGATTGGTAATCGCCTGCAATCGTATTGATTATTCCTGTGGAAATGTCAATCTTACGAATCACGTGGTCACTCTGATCAGCGAAGTAGATGTTTCCGCCGGAATCCACTGACATATACACCAAGACGTTAAACTGTGCATCAGTTGCAGGACCTCCGTCTCCATTCCCAGCGAGCTCCTTCTCTCCGAGGAGCGTGGTAATGATGCCGGTCGCGACGTCGACTTTTCTGATCCTCTGATTGTCGTTATCAGTAAATATGATATTCCCCGCTGCGTCCACGACAATACTGCCGGTCCACGGGGCGTTGATGCTCGCGTCTGTTGCCGGACCTCCGTCTCCAGAAAACCCCTGAGCACCATTACCTACGACCGTGCTGATGGTCCCAGTTCCGACATCGATCTTTCGGATCCTGTAGTTCTGTGCATCCAGGACATAAAGGTTGCCGGAGGCGTCTATCTCGACTACCCTCGGCTGATTGAATGTGGCATCTGTGGCTGGACTGCCATCACCTGAGAAGCCCTCGGCTCCTGTTCCGGCAACAGTTGTAATAATTCCAGTGGTCAGGTCCACCTTCCTGATCTTTCGATCTCCTGAGTCCGCAATGTAGAGGTCGTTGCCCAGTATCTTGACTGAGGACGGCCAGCCAAGCCTGTTGGTTGTTGCCAGCCCTCCATCTCCAGTCTCTCCGATGACGGTGGAGATATTCCCAGACGCTGAATCTACTCGTCTCAAGACCCTGTTGTCGTGATCTGACACATAGATATTGCCCGATGCGTCCACGGCGAGTCCTGCTCTAAAACTGGCATTGAAGCTGGCATCCGTGGCGGCTCAGCCATCCCCAGTGAAGCCTGGGTTGCCATTCCCTACAACGGTGGTGATGATACCAGTGGCTGCATCAACTTTTCTCGCACGATGATTTGCCGAATCCCATATATAGATATCGCCCGAGGCGGTGACGTGAATTCTGCTGGCCTCACTGATCGTGGCATCAGTGGCGAGACCGCCATCGCCGGAGAAGCCGCTTTCACCTGTGCCGGCAACGGTGACCAGATTTCCCGAGCCATCGATCTTTCGGACCCGCTTTGATACCCCGGCAGCCTCGCCAATGAATACCGTGCCTGCATCATCAATAAATACATCCGTCGGCTGACTTAGTTCGACTTCCAGGGCGAGGGTGTCCGCTTGGCTGGTTCCCCCGCCGGCGATGGTGGAAATAACGCCAGTCGCGACAGCTACCTTGCGGATCCGCGAGTTGCCTTGATCCGCGATGAAAATGTCACCGGATGCATTCAGATCCACCGCCCAAGGGTTATTGATCGCGGCGGACGTTGCAGGACCATCATCACCGGAGAACCCTTGTGTATTGTTTCCTGCAACCGTAGTGATTATGCCCGAGGAATCCACTCTTCTGATAACCTGGTTCCCCTGATCGACGATAAAGATCTCTCCGGTCGAACTGACTGCCACGTCAGCAGGGCCATTGATTCCTGCATCCGTTGCGGGGCCCCCATCTCCTGAATAGTCGTTGTTGCCGTTGCCCGCAACGACACTGACATTTCCCGACGCGTCAATCTTCAAAATTCGATTGTTGTATGTGTCTGCGAGGAACACATTTCCCGCACCGTCAATGTAAAGGCCCTGAGGACCACTCAGCCTCTGAGGGCCACCCGCTATTGTGGTGATAATCCCTGATGCTACGTCCAGCTTGCGAATCCTGCCATTGAACGTATCAGCGATATACAGATTGCCAGTGTCATCGACTTCAAGATACACCTCGGCACCCAGCATGGCGTCAGTTCCCTGGCCACCATCCCCACCCATATATGTTTCTCCACCCGTCTCCCAGGGCGGAATTGTCTGAGTGCCATTCCCGACGACTGTGGAAATGATCCCGGTAGTGCCGTCCACGCGTCGAATTCTGGCGTTATCTATATCTGCTATGTAAACATTCCCATTGGCATCCACCGTAGTTGACATTGCCCGATTGAGACTGGCCAGTATTGCGGTGCCCCCATCCCCTGCAAATTGCCCGTCCCCGTTGTCCCCAACTCTTGCCCCATCGCCTGCGAAAAGCGTTACTGATCCCGAAGGCGTAATCTTGAATGCTTGATGTTGCCATTGGTTAACAAAGTACAAATTCCCTGCTGCGTCTGTTGACAATCCATTGGGGCCGCTCAACGGTTGCGAGCCAACGATAAAAGATTTAACCCCGGTGGCTGCATCTATTTTCTGGACGGTGCCCCCATCTCTATAGTAGAAATTATCGTTATCATCCACAGCCATCGGAGTAGTGCCGTTTGTCACGAATGTGACATTTCCAGAAGGGTCTGCTTTGTGTATTCCCCCCTGGAACCTGAAATAGACATTCCCCTGACTGTCCGCTGCGTTATAAGCCGGCCCACTGATTGTGAGTTGATCTGCCGGCAAGCCTGCACCGGCATCGCCGATGACCCGGCCGCTCAGCCCGTTTCCCACGATGGTGTTCATGATTCCTGTCGCAGCATCGATCTTCTGAATCCGGCTCCCACCCCAGTCGGAGATGTAAATGTTGCCCGAACTGTCGAGAAAGACGCTCCAGGGCCAGAGAGTCCCGGCATTTGAAGCAGGAGCACCCTCATTGATTCCACCACCCGCGACCGTTGAGATATCACCGGTCGCTGCAAGGACCGAGGATGGGGACGCAGTGACGAGACCAAACGTCAGGAAAGCTACTGCGATTGCGAAAATCACGTTGCGTTGAGACATGCGAATGCTCCTCCCGGTAAGGTGATGAATCCTGTGTTGCTTCCTGCTCATTTGGAATGCCCGTAAAATAGCCACGGCTATATCCTTTTTCTTTCAGGTGAGGTTGACCGATTCGACGCCCTGCAGTATAATTATGGATAGGTGTGTGGGTTATGCACCTGATGCTCCAGCCGTTCGCCGTGGCCCGCCAAAGTCTCAGCGAACGGCTGATTTTTTTGCCTACAAACCGTGAAGGAAATCATCTCGAGAACAAGAAGCTTGAGATTTTCATGAATTAGGTGGTCTGATAGAGCGCAATATAAGTTCTAAAACTATAGGGTCAAGCGCTATCGACCTTGCTTGGTGCTTGTGGCAATTGGCGCTAATGAATCAGGCGAAACATGCATCACAATGTATTGCAACAAGCGTACCAAACATCCCAGTGTCCGGTATGTTGTTGTTTTTAAGGAAAGTAAAAAGATTGGTTTTGTCCTTCATTGAAGGGTATTGTGCGTTTTCGCACAATTATGTGCGGTACTACACAAAAATGTGCGATTTCTAAGTATGGGATTTCAGCATTTAATGAGGAGCGATTTCCATAGCCTGATATATAGCCACGATCCGCAGTTATGATGCTAAGATTAAGTAAGGAAATTTCGAGGTGGGTTAGTCTCCCAACAGGTCTTTTCCTGACAAAAAGTGACCGAAATGGTTTTTGAGGACACTCAATTCTTGCGGTTCTTTGGTTGCCCCTATATCTTTCAGGTTGCGACGGTGTGTGGCCAGAGAGAGATCAGATATCATCGACGGTAATCGCTGCGCGATCCGGACACGAGGATGATCCGTAACGGATCGCGAACGTGCGGCAAAAGTCGGAAACAGGATATTAGGGTTGGGACAATGTATCAGGGGATAATCAATGGGTAAGCTGGACACCAATTGCTATTATGTGACTCCAGGCAAAAAATTCGATCTGTCAACAATCGATCCGGGAGATACGCAGGGCCTGAATGACGATGAAGCCATCAAAGAGCTTGTAAAAGAGAATCGCAAACGAATTGGACGGATGCAAAAGCAGCTCCTTGCAGCTGAGCAGAACGCGGTGTTGTTGATGATCCAGGCGATGGATGCAGGGGGAAAAGACAGCACCATTCGAAGGACGTTGACAGGCCTGAATCCTCACGGAATCCAGGTGACCAGTTTCAAGTCGCCAACCTCGGAAGAACTCCGGCACGATTTTCTCTGGCGCATTCACGCTGCAGCACCTGAAAAGGGGATGATCGCGGTTCACAATCGCTCGCACTACGAAGATGTGCTCATTGCGAGTGTGGATCATCTGGCGCCAAAGCCATTGATCAAGAAGCGATTCCGCCACATTAACGATTTCGAGCAGATGTTACACGACCACGGTACCCATATTCTCAAAGTATTTTTGCATATTTCCCAGGACCACCAGCTTGGCCGCTTCCGGAACCGCCTCGAAAACCCTGAAAAACGGTGGAAGTTCGAGCCAGCCGATCTGCAGGCGCGCGGCAGTTGGGACGCATATATGAAGGCGTATGAGGATGTCTTCTATCAATGCTCTGCGGACCATGCCCCCTGGTATGTGGTCCCTGCGAATAACAAATGGTTCCGCTCACTCGTGGTGGGGGAACTCCTCGCACAGACTTTGGAGAAGATAGATCCTCAATATCCTGAGCCGAAATTTGATCCGGCGGACTATCCGTTGAAAGATTTAAAGTGACGTAAAACCAGAATATGTTGTGGAAAAACGAAGAGCCGACTCATTTGAGTCGGCTCTTTTCTCTTGGGGAGTGCTGGAGTTGACTTATATGCTTACACCGAGAGATATTCCCCAGTATTGGAGATCATATTGCCGGAGTTGGCCGTGCGGGTGTACTCCTTTATAGTAATTCAGAAGCAACATAATCGCCTTCTTTCCCGATACTTTCTTTCTGAATTTATTTGCCCCGGATGGATGCTGTCTCAGATTCAGGAGCGCGATGCGGCGCTTCAAGCGGTAAATGATGACCTGGAAGACCGTGTGGCACGAAGAACCCGGGATCTGGAGCAACTGAATGCGTTGCTGCGAGAAGAAGTCGCAGAACGAAAAAGGGCACAGGAGGCACTCATCGAGCGCGATGAGCAATTGCGACAATCTCAGAAGCTCGAGGCGGTCGGGCGTCTGGCCGGAGGCGTTGCCCATGATTTCAACAATCAGCTGGCCATCATCCGTGGCTATGTAGATATGGTTCTGGATGAAATGGATGAGGACTCGCGAGAATATCAGCATCTCGGTCAGATCGGCAAGGCGGTAGAACGGTCGGCGAGTTTGACTGAGCAGTTGTTGATGTTCAGCAGCAAACAGCCCGTGAATATGAAGCCTCTGGATGTGAATCACCACGTTGGAGATCTCCAGAAGATGCTGGATCGCATTTTGGGTGAAAATATCGAGGTGGATCTGGATCTTGAAGATGAGATCTGGACGGTGAGCGCGGATTCGGGAAACATCGACCATGTGATCACCAATCTCTCGTTAAATGCCAGAGATGCGATGCCCGAGGGAGGTCGGCTTACGGTTCAGACGCGCAATGCGAAGATCGACGACGCTTACTGTTTGCTTGTGCCCGATGCCCGGCCGGGAAATTTTGCATGTCTTACCGTTTCCGATACGGGTACCGGGATGAGTGATGAGGTACTTTCTCGCCTATTCGAACCGTTCTTTACTACCAAAGAGGCCGGGAAGGGAACAGGTCTGGGGCTTTCGGTGGTCTATGGAATCGTTCAGTCACACGGTGGATGGGTAACCGTGGAAAGCGAGACGCAGAAGGGAAGCCGACTCTCTATTTTTCTTCCAGCAGTGGAGGATGAGGCACTGCGCAAAGAAGAAGAGCCGGTGATATCCCTCGATCAATTCCGCGGAAGCGGACAGCAGGTGCTGCTTATCGAGGATGAACCTGCACTGCGGGCAATGACGGCTCAGGCCCTTACCGACAAAGGGTATCGGGTGAGGGCCTGCGGTTCGGCGGGTGAAGCGACTCACGCGTTTGGGCAGACCGCATTCGATCTTGT
>CAVOEZ010000292.1:0-5832 GCA_963694355.1 Latescibacteria bacterium UBA2968
TAAGCGATGCACGAGCTCGCCACCCGGATGGAGCCCTTCTTTCATCGCGCGCTTGACGCACTCCTCACCTGTGATGCTGAAGTGATTTTATGGGGCGGAAATTATGACCAGGATCTCACGTGGCCGCCATTTTTCGAGGAGGAAATTACACCCTGGCTGCAAATGGTCAGCGACCGGGTGCATGAGGCGGGAAAACTCCTGCTGACGCACACCGATGGTGAGAATGAAGATCTCCTCGCACTCTACCCATCCTGTCGAATCGATGTCGCCGAATCGGTCTGTCCTTCTCCTATGACAAGGTGCACG
The DNA here is from genome assembly GCA_963694355.1 of Latescibacteria bacterium UBA2968. Classification (GTDB taxonomy): domain Bacteria; phylum Latescibacterota; class UBA2968; order UBA2968. The sequence continues at coordinate 307 of CAVOEZ010000292.1, forward strand.
CTGGAAGAGATCAGGAAGGGTATGGGTCCCGACACGACCGTTTGGGGGGGTATACCCTCGGTTTCCCTGCTGCCCGACACGATGAGTGATTCTGCATTCGAGTCATATCTGGATGAGATATTCGATCATCTAGGATCTGGTGAACGCCTCATCTTTGGGGTCTCCGACAATGTGCCGCCCGATGCAGACCTGTCGCGACTCACCCGTATTGCTTCACGAATTGAAGACTTTGGTCCTGTTTAGCCAGGAAATTAGCCAGAATATCCACCTCCCAGCCCTCGGATACCCTGATGAACTTGACAAACCCTCCATACGAAGACCTCGGTGATCCGGAACCCATTCGCCCGCTGTTTGCCGATCGTCCGCCCAAAAATTTCGAAAGCTGGGAAGACCAAAGAGAAGTGCTCAAGACTGAACTCGCGGAATTGGTGGGATCACAATCGTTCGATCTGTTTAACATGAAACCCGAACAGGTAGATTCGTTTGAACGACCGGAGTACACAGGCACGGTCTACAAGCAGCCAACCGGGCCCGATTCCCGCCAGACCGTTCTGGTCATGGAACCCAAAAGGATAAAGATCTCACCCAGACCTGGCATGGTCATCCCTTTCTACCATCCGGACGCGATGGCAGGCATCGATCTCGAGAACCATACCCCCATTCTCGAAGACCGGATCATTCAGTTTGGTCTGCATCTTGTTCAGCAGGGCTATGTGGTCGTCTGTTCTGAGGCGTTTCCGTACAATACGGTAGAAGAACCCGAGGACAACACCGGGTTTGCGTGGTGGGAAGCCGCCGCCAGGAAGCTCTTGACGGATCATCCGGACTGGACCGGAATCGGCAAGCTGGTGTGGGACAATGAGCGAGCGATGGATCTGCTGCTTGATCAACAGGACATCGATCACGACATGGTGGGCGTGATGGGGCACTCTCTTGGTGGAAAGATCGCGTTTTACTCAGGCGTTATGGACGAGCGGGTAAGGGCTACGGTTTGTTCGGACTTCGGCATGGGATACAGCTTCACGAACTGGGACGCCCCGTGGTATCTGGGAGATCGGATTCACCGACCCGAGTTTACCCTCGCCCATCACCATCTCCTGGCCATCCACGCCCCACGCCCTTTTCTGCTTGTCGGTGGCGAAGCAGACAGGCCGGCGAGTTGGCAATACATAAACGAAGCCAAACAGGCTTATGCCCTTTATGGCAAGGAAGACGCTGTGGGCTTTTTCGACCATGCCTCCGGACATAGACCAACCCCGGAATCATTGAACATTGCCTACACGTGGCTCGCGAACCAATTCAACCTGGAGGAACAGTCCTGGGTGCTTTAACGCGGCCATACAGCAGGGATGGCAGCAAGGCCATTTGTCCAGTATATACAGGCTCTCTCGTCCCTTCGTGATTCAGCACTTTACTTCAACAAAACCATCTTCCGCACCCGACGGAACCCCTCCGAAGCCATCCTTACCGACAAATCCGCAGCCTGTACTCCTTGCTTCACTTTTCTCGATTTGGTCGACAGCAGAATCCCACGCGACACAATCGGTCTTTAATAGACACAAATACTCGGACTCCCCGCATAGACTTCGCTTTCCTGGATGTCCTTCCATTCAATGGTCTTGGTTTCCAGATTAACCTTCCCAGTCTTGCTTGCTAATCCAACACCCGTCCCTGCCAGGTCCTTTACCATTTCGTATGAGACAAGCACCTGGCCGTCGTTCATCGCAATGGATGCACCCACTGCCATAACACTGAAGTGCTTATCCTCTCCCCAATCAATCGTGCGCTTCCCTTTATTCAGAATTCCCACCCGATATCCCACCGTGCGAAGCCCGCTTTCGAACACAATTGCCACCGCCTCGCCGTTTGTCGCCACAGACGGATCGTCGCCACGAGGCCCAATCTCGTAGGCCTCCCCCCAGTCAACGGATCGCTTCTCTTTATTCAGCACGCCAACGTGATACTTCAGACCATGTTTGGCGGTCGCAAGCTTGCCTACGACGCCTTTGTGAACTTCCACCAGGTGATTCCCACTGAGGGCTACAGATGGCTGCCACCCTCTCTTCGCGTATTTCTTGGACTTGCCCCACTCGACCGTCTTCATCTCCGTATCAATTTTCCCTACAAAGTACTGCAGTCCCTTCCCTTCGTGCACCTCCACAACGGTCTCCCCGTCGTGAGCGGCATATCCATACCTACCCTTCTTGTCGTATGTGTGCGCCTTACCTGCTTCATCACCACCCCAGACAATTCCTGTATCGCCGACCTCTCCTACACGGTAGTAAAGTGACTTCCCCTTTCCCATCTTCCCCATCGGTCCACCCGCACCCATGTGCACCACCAGAGCAACCTTTCCACTCACAGTAAAAGAAGGCGCTATACCCACACCAAGACCTCCCACTTCTTTCCCGTAAACGATACCGGCATCCTCCAAATCGCATGACACCAATGTTAGATTTCTATTGATCCCGCCGGAACATAACACCCCCACTTCGGCTTGAACTGCAGTGCAGCACATGATTGAGATCATCAGTGCTGTCACCACACTGTAGAAGCTGCTACGTTCTTCCATATCATACCTCTCGTCGTCAAAATGCTTATGCAGCATCAGAATATATCTGGATTCAGAAAACCCGGTTCCTACTACAGTCCCATCGGGTGATCAACAACCCTATAATTGTTTATTCCCCCGGTTAGAAGCGGACCTGCAGTCCCAAAGGCTGGATTTAAGTTTTGCTCCTCCCACAATCTGCTGGTCCTGGTTGCCAAAACCTCTGTCTCTATACGTATGTATTGGCCTGGTTTGAATCTCCACTGGTCGAATGGAGAATCAGCTCATCGCCTGGATTCGTCACGATTATCTTCTACACGATCAATGCAAGCCAACAATTCTTCCAGGTGAACCGGTTTCTTCAAGTAGTCATACGCCCTTTGCCTAAGCGCATCGATCGCTGTCTCCAGGGTACCGTGCCCCGTCATCAGAATGACCGGGAGATCGTCAAATCGTTTTCGGATCCCCCTTAGCAACTCGATCCCATCCATTCCCGGCATCCCTATATCACTAAGAATCAGATCGGGTGCGGTTTGCTCCAAATGTGTGAGCGCCTCGTGCCCATCGGTTGCGAACTGGACGCGGTGACCCCTGTTGGCAAGAAAATCGCCAATGGATCGCCTGAGATCCCCATCGTCATCTACGAGAAGGATATTCATTGTACTTTACCTTGGCTGTTTTACAGAAAGCAACACGTTCCTCCGAGCACTACGATTGTAGAACGCAAACTCCTTGCCAGAACACAAAAAACGCCCTTATATCCTTAAAAACAATATTTTATACATATATTATATTTGTGGCCAGAATGACATGTGCGAATTCGCACGAGAGATGTGTGAATACTGCTCAAACAGAGTGCGAATCCGCACACGCTGTAGTACAACGATCTCTATTAGACAATCTTGACCACAAAAAAGCGCCGTGAATGGTCACGACGCTTGCCAGATTTACTATAGATTTTTCTGCAGTCAGAATTACATTTCAGCTGATCGGTTACTCAGCCCTCAATGTGATGTTGCTCCATTCTCCTCCTCAGAGAAAATCTTGAAACGCCAAGCATCTCTGCTGCTTTCCCACGGTTTCCTCCGCACCTGCGCAACGCCTCTCGACTGGCTTCAACCTCAACGGATGCAAGGGTCAGATCTTCCTCGGACCTTCCGTCATATTTGCCTATCGAAGTCTTACCTTCGACATCTTGTCCAGCCGAACTTGTGTAACCATTGATGATCTGCAGTTCTGCCGGAGTTATCATATCCCCAGAGGAGAAGATTACTGCGCGCTCCACCAAGTTCTTAAGCTCCCTCACATTGCCCCGAAAGTGATGCGCTCTGAGCTCCTCCATAGCTTCCTGTGAAAATTCACGAGCCGCTTTGCTGGTCTGCGTGGCATATCGCGTCAGGAAATGTTGCGCGAGTATAGGGATATCAGTGGTGCGCTCGCGCAATGGAGGTATATGAATGACGAAGGTATTTAGCCTGTGATAAAGGTCCTCCCGAAATTGTCCTGTAGATATAGCCTCCGCAACCCTTGCATTCGTAGCGGAGATCACACGAACGTCCACCGGAATCTCTCCGGATCCACCTACTCGCCGAATGGATCGCTCCTCCAGCGTCCTGAGTAGACGTGCCTGCATCTCCGGTGCCATATCTCCAACCTCATCCAGAAAAATAGTCCCACCATCAGGCTGTTCGAAATAGCCTGCGTGAGTCTCGGTGGCCCCGGTAAACGCACCTCTATCGTGACCATAGAAAGTGCTCTCCATGAGGTCCCTTGGAATTGCTGTGCAATCGACTGCAACAAAGGGTCCGTCGCACCTATCGGACTCATGATGGATAGCGCGCGCAACCAGTTCTTTCCCGGTCCCGGTTTCGCCAGTGACCAGAACGGTTGTATCTCTGTTCTCACAAACTCTCCTGATCAGTTCCCGGATTTCCGACGTCGAATCGCTCTCGCCAATAATCGCCTGAATGCCATACTGCCGTCTGGCTTCTTCTCCAATACGATCCAATCTTCTCCGTACCTGGTCGCGTTCCTTGCGCAAGGCGTGAAACCGAACGGTCCGCTCCATTGCGGCACTCAGCTCCCGCATCTTCAGCGGTTTTGTAAAAAAATCGAAAGCGCCTTCCCGCATCGCCTGCACTGCCCCGTCGATATCCCCGAATCCGGTCACCATGATGACCTCGGTCTGCGGAGACGTCTGCCTGACTGCCCTGAGAACTTCGAACCCGTCCATCTTGGGCATTCGGATGTCCGTGACTACGATGTCCACTTCCTGCTCTTGAAGGAGTGCCAGCCCTTCGGGCCCATCGTTTGCGCGAAATACCGTATGGTCCCTGGCAGCCAGATAGTCCGCCACCGAATTCCGCACATCGTCCTCATCATCGATCACCAGAACTGAAAGCTTCATGGCCATGTTTTGATCGCCCATATATCTATCCTATTGCAGGAGAACAGCAAAAGATGAACGCCACACGCTTGCCGTACTTCTGGGCAGTACGTGGGGTCCGTATTCTTCATTCCTTAGCAGCTTCGTATTCGGGTGCTTCCGTCCTAGTTCTGGGGTTGGTCGAGAGCGGTCCAGCAGCTTCAGTTCTTCCGGATCTCTCTGTTACAACAGGTCCCAGCATCGGGGTATAGTCTAGTGCCCCTTCGTGATTGGCAACCTAACACGAAAGATACTCCCTTTTCCCTGCCGGCTTTCACACAGGATCTGACCCCCATGGTTTTTGATGATGGCATAAGAAATCGACAGTCCCAGGCCCGTGCCTCTGCTTGCCTCTTTGGTTGTAAAAAAGGGGTCGAATACCCTGGCCGTGTCCGATGCGGAAATTCCCGTCCCATTGTCCTCCACCTTCGCGACTACGTACCCTTCCCCATTCTGTTCGAATTCAGTACGGATGCTCAGGAACTTTCCCCAACTGGCTTCAGGCAATTCGTGTTCCTTCTCATCCACGGCATCTCTTGCGTTACCAACA
>CAVOEZ010000293.1:0-5831 GCA_963694355.1 Latescibacteria bacterium UBA2968
ACTGGCAGAACTGGTCCGCAGACAGTATTACGAGCAGACCGATCCGATTGAGCTATACCACGGCGCCATCGAAGGGTATCTTTCCAGGCTGGACCCCCATTCGACTTACATTACACCTGAAGATCTTCAGCAGACTCAGGAAAGGCTGCGAGGTTCCTTCGAGGGTATAGGAATTTACTTTGATATCATTGGCAACTACCTAACTGTTCTGTCTCCTATCGAAGGTTCTCCTGCCTACAAAGTCGGGCTCCTGCCGGGCGATAAAATCGTTAAAATCGACGGGCGTTCCTCTCTTGGAATCAAGAAGGCTTCAGAGGTGACACGCAGACTGAAGGGACCCAAGGGAAGCAGAGTCCAGGTATCCGTTCTACGAAGCGGCGAGGAAGACTTGATCGAGTTTGGAATCGTCCGGGACAAGATTGAGGTACCCAGTGTACCCTATGCCTTTCAGGTTGAGCCCGGAGTTGGTTATGTAAAAATCAACAGATTCTCCAGTCGTACATCAAAAGATCTACGTTCCTCCTTGGAAAATCTCAAGGCAGAAGGGATTCGAAAACTCATTCTGGACCTGCGTGGGAATGGCGGCGGGTATTTGGAACAGGCGGTGGAGGTGGCAAATCAGTTCGTGGAGAGAGAACTGCTGGTGGTGTATACCGAAGGCCGTAACAAGAATTCGAGAGAAGACCATTTTGCGGCCAAGGAGCCGGTGATCGGGGACAAGGTCCCGATACTGGTGTTGGTTAACAGTTACAGCGCCAGTGCTTCGGAAATCGTCGCAGGAGCGATTCAGGACTACGATCGTGGCATGGTCGTTGGGAGAACGACCTTTGGCAAGGGGCTTGTCCAGAAGCAGTATCCCTTGAAGAATGGCGGCGCGGTGCTGCTGACGGTCGCTCGCTATTTTACGCCTTCAGAACGCCCCATTCAGCGCCCCTTCTCGAAGGACAGAATGTCTTACTTGAATGCCGCGCACGATGGGTATGATCCGAACCAGGATCCAGACAGCCTGAGTCAAAAACCGATCTACTATACAAAGATATTGCATAGAAAAGTTTACGGGAGTGGCGGCATTACTCCGGATATAACTTTGGAGGCCGACAGTCTGAACGCTTTCGAGCGTAAGTTGAGCAGAAGATTCTTTTTCGAGTTTGCCAATCTTCACGCAACCGATTTTACTCGCAATTACTCCGCGTTTGAACCATATTTGAGGCGCTATACTCCCGGCCGCAAGGCACTCTCCTGGTTCAAGGACTATCTTGAGGAAAAGGGTCTGGAGTTTACCGATCGGGACTTCAAATCGGGGACGGAACTCATCCGCAACCAGTTGAAGCGGCATTTCGCGCAAATCAAATGGGGAAGTCGTGAAGCAGGGCAAGTTCAGGTAAGCCAGGATCCGGAAGTGCTAAGTTCGCTCGCTGTTTTCTCGCAGGCAGAGAAACTGCTAGCGGACAGAACCTACTTATACAACAGGGGACAGACACATATCCCCAACCCGGCAGGGCAGCTTCGGTAAACAATCAGATTTACCATTTGGGGAGGAACCTATGACACAGCAGCAATCGCCGCCGGTACGCAAGGAAATCGGTACGCAGGTAAATTTGCCGTTGTCCAAGGCGGTGGAGATCAGCTTCAACAGTGTCAAGATCCGATTTGGGCGGTCTTTGATAACGGTAAGTGGGATCGTATTGGCCATCGCTTTCCTGATGTCCATTTGGACGAGCAGTATCATCGTGGGTGGTCTCAAGGTGGCGAACGACCCCAAGATGAATCTGAAGCTCCAGCAGAAGGGAATTGACATCGATCCAGACAGCGCAGCCAACCGTCAGGAGGAGTCCAAAAATACCTGGCTCGTGGTGCTTTCCCTGCTGGTGTGTCTTGTTGGAATTACGAACGCGATGTTGATGTCGGTTACCGAACGATTCCGTGAAATCGGTACCATGAAATGTATGGGCGCATTGGACGGTTTTATCATCAAGCTGTTTCTGCTCGAGTCCTCATTTATGGGAACAGCCGGGACGATTATTGGCGCTGTGGTTGGTTTCAGTCTCGCGCTCCTGATTGCGTTGACGAGTTACGGTTCGGGTCTGTTAGCCTACGTGGATTGGAGCGAAATCCTGCAGCGTGCAGTTCTGGCCATTGTTGTAGGGTCGTTCCTTTCGCTGATGGGGGGTATTATACCCGCTTACAGGGCTGCCAAAATGGAACCGGTGGACGCGATGGCCCTCGAAGTATAGGCATCAAAAATGATGGAAGTCGGAAAATTGCAGCATTGACTCTTCTCGGAGGCACCCATGGCAGTTGTACGAACACAGGACGTCAAAAAAGCTTATGTGATGGGAGATCTCACCGTCCATGCCTTGAAGGGCGTCGACATCGAGATCGAACAGGGAGAATATCTTTCGATCATGGGGCCTTCGGGGTCCGGCAAGACGACCTTGTTCAACATGGTTGGTGGACTGGACAAGCCTACTAGCGGAAAAGTCTATATAGACGATGTGGACGTTGCTCAGCTCGATGCCTATGAGCTGGCCTGGCTCAGATGCAGAAAGATCGGATATATCTTTCAGTCCTTCAATCTGATTCCTGTGATGACCGCCCTGGAAAACGTGACGCTTCCGATGGTTTTCGCAGGATTGACAAGTGACGAGGCCCGGGACAAGGGCGTGCATCTTCTTGAAAAGGTCGGCCTGGGAGAGCGAGTGTCCCATAAACCCTTCGAGCTGTCGGGCGGTCAGCAGCAGCGGGTGGCCGTTGCCAGGGCCTTTGCGAATGACCCGGCGATTATCCTGGCGGATGAACCTACAGGAAACCTCGACCTGGTGACCGGTACCGAAATTATCGACCTCCTGAGGGAAATGAATCAGGAATCTGGTGTAACCGTGATTTCCGCCACACATGATCACAAGATGCTCAGCGTATCCGACCGGGTGGTGTGGGTTCGAGACGGCAAGGTAGACCGGATTGTGAATCGGGAAGACTTGAAGATCGAAGTGGGTACGATCGACGGTGAAGCCCCTTAGATTGGGCGGATGACCAGCCGCATTCTAGTGTCATTAATGTTGAATTCGGGAATATCGCTTGACTAGTCAAACGTCTTTTGTTAATCTTAATTTTCAAATTCGATCTAGATATTTCTGGAGATAATTTTTGATGAACTCAAGCAACCGGTACTGGCGTGGGTATTTTAATCGCTCTTTCCGATATTATGGGGAGATGCTTCAGAACACAGTTTGCCCACCAGGTTAGGTTAATTTATACGTTGTGATAAGGCCCTGGGCATTCGCTCGAGGGCCTTTTTTCATGTTCACGAATTGATCTTGACAAGCTCTATTGAATCTGCTTATTTATTTGGCGTATCTTAATAGAATTCTTAGGGTTATTACAGAATCCAGGGGCTTCCAGGCGGCATTCCGGGCCCGAACTTCCAACCAAATCCGTTCAGGACTTTCAGAAGAGAAAGTTTTGCCGATACCCGATCTGAACACATTAACCAGGCTGGCAGATGGAAAGGGCCTGATTCCGGTATCCAGAGAGATTCTGGGTGATACGGAATCCCCCGTTTCTGCCTATCTGAAAATTCGCGAAAAGGCATCGTATTCCTTCCTTTTCGAAAGCGTTGAGGGTGGGGAAAAGATCGGCAGATACTCGTTTCTGGGTGTTGACCCATTTCTCATTTTTAAGTCCCGGGGAGATGCGATCGAGATTCATAACCTCAAAAATAATGAGCGGCGGAGTTTCAAGGCGGACCCGAAAGCAGAGATCCGAGGACTCCTTGATACATACCGATCCGCTCGGCTCGAGGGTCTTCCACGATTCACCGGGGGTGCGGTCGGGTATGTGGGGTATGACGCGATCAGGCTGATGGAGGATATCCCGGATTCGACTCTCGACGATCTGGGAATGGATGACATACTACTTCTGTTCTACGATACACTACTTGCGTTCGACAATATCCAGCACAAGATACACCTGATCTCGAATGTTCATACCCAGGGAGATCTGGAAGCGAATCTCAATGTCGCCGTGGACCGTATTTCTGATTTGGAAAATTTGCTTCAGAAACCCATAGATCACCGTCTTGCGCCGGGAGGCGGGGAATGCAGGATCTCATCGAATACATCCATGGATGATTATCTTTCAAAGGTCGAAAAATGCAGGGAGTATATCGTTGCAGGAGACATCTTTCAGGTCGTATTCTCCCAGCGGTTCGAGACCGAAATAACTGTCGGGTCCCTGGACATTTATCGTTGTTTACGGACAGTTAACCCGTCTCCATACATGTTCCATCTGGATATGGGGGATTTCCAACTGGTGGGTGCGTCCCCTGAGCTGTTGGTACGGGTTGAAGAAGGAGTCGTTCAGGTGCGTCCGATTGCAGGTACACGCAGGAGGGGCTCTACTGAGGAGGAAGATTCGGCGCTTGCAGAAGAACTGCTCACCGACGCCAAGGAATGTGCCGAGCACATTATGCTGGTGGATCTGGGAAGGAACGATGTGGGACGCGTTTCGGAATTTGATACGGTTCGTGTTACCGAACAGATGGTGATCGAGCGTTACTCTCACGTGATGCACATTGTATCGAATGTGAGAGGTAAACTCCGGGAGGATGTAGACGCACTGGATGCGCTGTTCGCGTGTTACCCGGCGGGAACGGTTTCAGGCGCTCCCAAGATCCGCGCAATGGAGATTATTGACGAACTGGAAAACACGCGCAGGGGAGTCTACGCTGGAGCTGTGGGCTATATCGATTTTTCCGGGGATATGGATACCTGTATTGCGATCCGGACGATGGTGATCAAGGATGGGAAGGCCTATGTTCAGGCGGGAGGCGGAATCGTGTTCGACTCTGTACCGGATCGCGAGTACGACGAAACGGTGAATAAGGCGAGGGCCCTCTTCCGGGCTGTGGAAGTTGCGGAGCGCGGTGAACTCGCTTAACGTGCGAAATCAGATATGATTCTTATTATCGACAATTACGATTCTTTCACATACAATCTGGTTCAGTATCTGGGTGAACTGGGTGCAGTGCTGGATGTACACCGTAATGACAGGATATCGCTCAATGAAATCCGGAGCCTGGCTCCTCAGAAAATCGTGGTGTCTCCAGGTCCTTGTACGCCAAATGAGGCCGGCATTTCGCTGGAACTTATACGTGAGTTTGCGGGTGAGATTCCCATTCTGGGTGTATGTCTTGGACACCAGTCCATCGGGCAGGCGTTCGGCGGCGTGGTCACCGGTGCGCCCACTATTATGCACGGAAAGGTTTCGGATATTCATCACGATGGGAAGACGCTTTTCGCCGGGTTGCCGCAACCTTTTGCGGCAACAAGATATCATTCGTTACTGGTAGAACGGGAGACACTGCCTGAATGCCTCGAGATCTCCGCAGAAACGGAGGACGGGATCATTATGGGAGTGAGGCATCGCGAGTTCCAGGTGGAAGGCGTACAGTTTCATCCCGAGTCTATCTTGACCGCTCAGGGCAAGCCGCTTCTGGAAAATTTTCTAAGACTTTGATTGTGGCGGTATCGGGAAAGCATCCGATCATCTCGATCTGGAGACCAGTACAATGACGATTCAAGACGCAATAGCTGGACTGATAGAGGGTAGTGCGCTTTCGAAAAATGAGATGGTTTCCGTTATGGATCAGATCATGTCTGGCACCGCATCTGATGCCCAGATCGGCGGTTTCCTGGTGGCGTTGCGCTTGAACGGCGAATCTGTTGACGAGATTTCAGGCGCGGTTGAAGTGATGCGAGAGAAGGCTACTTCCATTCATACCAGACACGACGTTGTTGTGGATACGTGCGGAACCGGCGGTGATCATTCCG
>CAVOEZ010000294.1:0-5829 GCA_963694355.1 Latescibacteria bacterium UBA2968
TTTTAACTACGATGAGGGTGTTCCTGTTCTGCAGGACATCAGCTTTTCGGCATCACCTGGAGAGACTGTGGCCATTGTTGGACCCAGCGGCGCAGGGAAGACCACCTTGCTGCATCTGGTCCCGAGATTCTTCGAACCCGAATCAGGTCGCATCGAGATTGACGGTCATGATCTGAAGAAGGTTACGGTGAGATCCCTCCGAGAGCAGGTGGGTGTGGTAGCGCAGGATGTGCACTTGTTCGGCATATCGGTCAAGGAGAATATTAGATACGGGAGGCTGTCTGCTACCGATGAGGAGATCGAGGCCGCCGCGAAGGACGCCAATGCGCACGAATTCATTTCGAGACTTCCGAAGGGATATGATGCGCTTGTCGGTGAAAAAGGGGTCAAACTCAGTGGGGGCCAGCGCCAGCGACTTTCGATAGCCAGGGCTCTGCTTCGTGATCCGAGGATCCTGCTTCTGGACGAGGCCACCTCTTCACTCGATTCCGAGTCGGAGGCGCTGATCCAGCAGGCGCTCCTGCGATTGATGGAGCGGCGTACCACTTTTATCATTGCTCACAGACTTTCAACGGTGCAGCACGCACACAGAATCCTTGTCCTGGACGATGGGAGAATTGTACAGGACGGGGCGCACGAAACATTGTTTGCGCAGGATGGCCTTTACCGTAGGCTGTGTGAGCTCCAGTTCAGGGAATCGTCCGATCACGCGGACGGAATGTCGTATGGATCAGATAGCGTGTAACACCAAATAATTCACGAAGGATTGGCAGCGATGAAGGTGGGGTTTACGACACTTGGCACGCCCGATTGGGATCTTGATGAGATCATATGCAGAGCGGCCGAATACGGGTTCGATGGCGTAGATTTTAGAGGCATCGGGGAGGAGATCGACATCACGGTCCTGGAGGCCTTTGTCGCGGACCTGGAGCGTACGGCTGGTCAGATCAGGAATGCAGGTCTCCTGGCCGGCGTCAGTACGAGTTTGAAGATCTGCGACGCGTCCAGGATAACCGAAAACATGGCGGAAGCTGAGCGAACGATCTCCGTGGCGAAAGCGCTCGGGATGGGTGTTGTGCGCGTTTTCGGGGGTGGGAATTCCAGTGAACACTCGAAAACGAGTTTCGCTGAGGTGGGCGGCGAAACCATGTCTTCTGTTCTGCAACTGGAAGGGGCTTCCGACCTGCAGTGGGTGCTCGAGACGCACGACGAGTGGATTTCCTCGATGGACTGCAAGCTCGTCCTGGATCGAGTGGAGGATGACAATTTCGGTATACTGTGGGATATTGGACATACGTCCCGCGTCGGAGATGAAGCCCCCAGGAAATCCTGGGAACGCATTGGTGAGCGTGTGAAACATTTGCACGTCAAGGACGCCGTTTACGACATTACACACAAAGATGCGATGGCGGACGGATGGCGATATGTGCCACCAGGTGCAGGGCAATTGCCCCTGGCCGATGCGATCAGGCTGGTGTTGGGGAAAGGATATGACGGCTGGGTCATCTTTGAACACGAAAAGAGATGGCACAGGGATTTGCCGGAGCCGGAGGTGGCCCTGCCGGGTTTCATGGATTGGATCAGACCATTTCTAAATTGAGGGAGGGGAATGTGGGACGGGAGCCATTGAAAGCTGTTGTGGTAGGCGCAGGCCATAGGGCAGTGGTATACGCATCCTATGCCGAGCACCATCCAGAAGAGTTGAAAATTGTGGGAGTCGCGGATCCGATCGAGATGAGAAGAGATATGATTCGTGAGCGATTCGGATTTTCAGCGGATTTCTGCTTTGAAACTGCTCAGGAACTTGCGGATCACCCAAAGTTTGCGGATGTGGTGATCAACGGTACGATGGATCACCATCACGTGCCGACTTCCATACCCCTCCTGGAGGCGGGTTACGATATGCTTCTGGAGAAGCCGTTCGCAACCCACGAAGAGGAAATGTGGGAGCTTCACGATGTGGCCCTGAAGCATGGTCGCAAAGTGATGATTTGTCACGTGCTGCGATACGCTCCATTTTACGTGGCGATCCGGCAGTTGGTGGCTGAAGGGCGTATCGGAGAGTTGATCAATGTGCAAACCATCGAACACGTCAGCTATCACCATATGGGTGTGGGCTATGTCCGTGGAAAGTGGAACAATACGGAACGATGTCATACTTCGATGCTGATGGCGAAATGCTGTCACGATCTGGATCTGATCACCTGGATGAAAAGCGGTGTGAGGCCCACATCGGTTGCCAGTTTTGGGAGCAATATGCAATTCCGGGAAGAGAAGGCCCCGCAGGGTGCAGGCACGAGGTGTCTGGTGGACTGCGAGATCGAGGCCGACTGTTTGTATTCAGCAAAGAAACACTACATCGATCATCCGAAACGCTGGAGTTTTTATGTGTGGGACTGTCTCGAACATATCGATGATCCCACGATAGAACAGAAAATCGAATCGCTGAAGACCGACAATGATTATGGTAGATGTGTGTGGAAATGCGATAACAATGTGGTGGATCACCAGTCCCTCGCTATTGAATTTGAAGACGGCAGTACGGGTAGTCACAATATGGTAGGAGGAACGGCCAGACCCTCCCGGGCGATCCATCTGATCGGCACCGAAGGGGAAATACAAGGTGTGTTCGAGGACGGAAAATTTGTGGTCCGTCACATCGATACGAGGCCCGGACACGAATATTCCGAGGAAGAAATCGATTTGAAAAAAAGCGGCGATATGCATGGCGCATTCGGCGGCCACGGGGGAGGCGACCTTCGGTTGGTGGGTGATTTTGTGCAGATGGTGCGAGGTGAACCTCATTCCATTTCCTGCACACAAATTGAAGACTCCGTTTACGGACATCTTCTCGGATTTTGTGCAGACAGGGCGATGGAAGAACGTCGTGTGGTCGATCTGGATGAAAACAGAAAACTGCAGGAGGGATAATGGCGGTAGGATGGGGAATTCTGGGTGCCGGGAGTGTCGCACAACGCAGGGTCATGCCGGCCCTGAATGAGCTGGATGGATGCAGAATACAGAGCCTGATGGTCAGAGACGGAGACCGGGCGAAGGCCCTTGCCGAGGAATTCGGAGCGGTGACATCCTGCGACAACGTGGCGGACCTGGTCACGAATCCTGCAGTGAATGCGGTGTATATATCAAGTCCGCCGAATTTGCACTGCGAGCACACATTGGCCGCCGCCGGGCACGGCAAGCACGTGCTCTGCGAAAAACCCATGGCAATCAACAAGGCCGAGTGCGAGCGGATGATCCGCGCGTGTGAGGCAGCCGGCGTGCACCTGGAGGTGTGTTTCGTTCTGCGGGGATGGCCGGTTTATCAAAAAATTAGATCCGTAGTGAATTCAGGAGATCTCGGTCAGGTGGTGGAGATCCGGGCACGGTTGGGTAAATGGACCCCTCGGGACCAGGAGGAATGGCGTCTCGATCCGGCACAGAGCGGAGGGGGGGCGCTAATGGATGTGGGATCCCACTACCTGGATCTTTTCAGATACTTGCTGGGAGATTTTTCGAGCGTTTCTTATATGGGCAGCTCGAATGTCTTTGGGTATCCGGTCGAAGAAAGCGCCTTTGTTCTGATTGCATTCGAACAAGGCTGCCATGGTATACTCAGTGCGACCTATGCGGTTCCTCACCCGGGGAATCTGCTGGAGATCTACGGCACAGAGGGTACCTTGATCCTGGGGGAGCAGCTCAGGGTGATTACCGTTAATGGGGAGGCGCTTCACAAGGTGGAATTTCCGGATTACTACAGTGGGTTGCTTCAACACTTCCACGACACTTTGGAATCAGGAGGGCCTGCGCTGGCGAGTGGAACGGATGGATTGAAGAATCTGGAGATCATCCTCGCCGGGTACGAATCAGGTGAGACGGGTCGTGAAATAAAACTTGGGTGACCGAAGCACACATCCAGTTTTCGATTTCAGAAGGAGATGGGCTACAGCGCCCATCTCCTTTTATATTTCTCTTCATTTTCCATGTTGGTCATTTGCTCGTAAACCTGCTGCAGAAGGGTCAACGCAGCAAGTGCGTGACCGGGATTGCAAGCAGGCTCCCGATCTTCTCGAATGGCATCGATGAAGTCCAGATCCTGGGTGAGTACGTGGTCGGCCAGGCCTCCCGCATCTTCAAAGAGCGTGTCCCCATTGAGTCTGACGGTGTTGCCGGTGGTGACAAGTGTGCCTGCATCGCAAATAAAACTGTTCGTGCTGATGGCCTGTGGTGAATTGTAGGAGAGACTCAGGTTGGCGATCGTTTCGTTGGAATACCTCACCAGCATGCTGACATCCATCGAGGTGCAGGTCTTTGGATGGAGAGGGGATAGTTCGCCCCGAATTCGCCTTACATCTGCGCCGATTACCCAGAGAGAATAGTCCAGGACGTGGCATCCATGGTGGAACAGGATATCATCCACCCAGCTCCGCTCATAACCCGTCCAGCCCACATTCTCATGCCTGAGCCACAGTTCGTGGCAGTGGTGCTGATGGATCTGGCCGGCTTTCCCTTTGGAAATGAAGTCCTTCACAAATTGTCCTACAGGGTCGTAACGGCGGGTGTGGGCAACCAGAACCTTGCAGCCGGATCTGTTCGTGAGTCCCACCAGATCCCGGGCGCCCTTGTGGGACATTGCAAGCGGGATTTCTACCAGAACGTGCTTTCCAGATTCGAGCGCCAGTTTGGTCTGTTCGTAATGGACCTCGCTGGGCGAGGCAATGACCACCGCGTCAATTTCAGGGTCTTGGAGCGCCTCTTCATAGATCGTTGTGGATTTCTGGAACCCCATTTTCTCCCGGAACGCCTCGGCGGGTTCCGCCCGGCGGCCAACGATTGTGTGCAGGCCCACACCATCGATCTGGCGTAACGCATTCGTGTGAAATTCAGCGATTCCACCATACCCTACAAGACAGCAGTTGATTTGACGCACGGACTGATCTCCAATGGGTTTGTTGAGATTTCTGGATGGTTACGAGAGTCCGGCGGCTACGCCCCGTTTGTCCTGATTCATAAATGCAGCTTCGATAAACGAGATGATCTCTATCGTTTCCGCAATATCGAGGGGGGATTGACCGGTGTCGATCATGGATAAGATCTGTTTCAGCAGTTCGCTGTAAATATATCGCGTGTCGATGGCGTGGCTGACAATGCGTTTTTCACAGAACGCGGTAAATCCCATCCCGGATGTTCCTGACCGGATGCCCCTCACACTTCCAATTCTACCATCTTCCCAGACCCCGATGGTCACGTCGCACCCTTCCTGCCAAACGCTTCTCACGGAGCGACAGCCCGGACCCATAAGGGCGAAGAGCATCTCTACGCCGTGTATGCCGTAGTGAAACAAACCGGGATTTCCAGGGTGAAGCGCACAGGGGGTATAGGTTTCCGCCCCGAGTATAAGCCCGGTCTCATCTTTCTGTTCCTTGAGTTTCTGGATCTCGAGCGCATATCTCAATGAGCTTGTACTGAAGAGGGGGGTCTTCCTGTCTCTTGCAAGGTTCGCCAGTGTCCGGGCCTGTGAAACCGAACAGGTAAACGGCTTGTCGATGAAACATGGGATGCCTGCCGCGATGAAGGGTAGCGCCCGTTTGTAATGGAGGCTGCCTTCCTGGGATTGAATGAGAATGCCATCCACCATTCCGATCAGATCTGCGGGTTTTTCTACAAGCGCCACGCCGTGGTCTTCGACGAGAGTCTTTCGGTAATCCTCGATCCTATCCTGCTCCGTGATGCCCGATGGGCCTGTCCACCCGGCTACGATCCTGCCGCCTTCTACCCAGAATTCCTCAGCGATGTCCGTGTGGTGAAGCCGTTTCGAAAATTCAACACAGT
>CAVOEZ010000295.1:0-5820 GCA_963694355.1 Latescibacteria bacterium UBA2968
AGCGGGATCCTCAAGGCTGGCCGCGATCAGCTCTAAACCCTGCTCCGGCAGCAGGGTATCCGCGTGCAGGAACAACAGGATCTCACCTTCAGATGCCCTGGCGCCTCGATTCATCTGGCGTGCACGACCGCGTGTGTCTGTTTGAATCAGAGTGGCGAGCCCTGTTCCGGAAACCTGATCCCGCGTGCCGTCTTCACTGCCGCCATCCACGACCACAAGGTCGGCGGAAGTGGCGCCTCGGAATTGCTCGAGGCACTGGATTATGTTCCCGCTCTCGTTGAGAACCGGGATCACTACATTAATCGACAACATCTACCGGTCAAGCAAATCAGAGGATTTCTGACTTTTTCTGTCGCGCATCAGCTTCGCGAAACCGAGTCCGTAACTGACAAACGAAGCAAACAGAAGGAAGGCTGCCATCCACAAGAAAGGAAGCTTCAGGGAATCGGAATCCATTGCGTAGGCCAGTAACAGACCGCTCATCACCAGTGTCGTGAGCTTACCCCAAAGATTGGATGACATGACGATTTGCTGCCTCGATGCCAGAAGAGCACTGGCAAGGACGATCAACACGTCCCGACCGACGACAACACCCCCCACCCACCACGGCAAACCTTTCAAAAGAACCAGTATGATCGTGATCGAGTCGATGGCGACCTTGTCTGCCAGCGGATCCAGGATTTTTCCCCAAGCGGTTCTCTCGTTCCGTTTTCTGGCAACATAGCCGTCCAGGACATCGGTTGCGATCATTATCATGACACACCCGAACATGTACCATTTGTAGTCCGGCCCTGCCCAGATCAACCACAGGGTGGGTATGGCAAGCACCACCCTCAGCAGACTGAACTCGTTGGACAGAGTCCAGAACCGATCGTCGGCTTTGATTGTCGGGCTCGCTATCGATGCAGAAGGTTGTCCCATTCACCACACTCTCAAGAACTGAGGATCATACAGCCCATTTTGTCCAACTCGCAAAATGCCTTTTCCCCGGGAGCCCACGTTGTCAGGTCGTAGCTCCCATCGGGAAGCGTCTGGCTTCTGGCAAAATTCCCGAACACGCACGGATCGCCTTCGTATTCTGCCCTGCTCACTTCCGGAACGCCCGACCATGGAATGGCCATTTGTGCACACCAACGACCGCCATTGTCCATCGTCTTAACTGTCCATTGCAGTCCTGGAATGTCGTACTTCGCCATGGCTCGCCAATCTTGCTCTTCCACATCGGGGAAATAGAGGTCCAGAACCGCGGCCATTGGATTCACCTCGATTTCGTAGTAGCCCTTTCCTGCACGCAAGAAGACCTCAACCGCACATTCATTGAATAGATCGTCATCCCTATTTTGCATGGTCACGGGCACCGGGGATGGATCTGACACGTAGGAGACATAGAGTGCCTCGTCATCCCATAATGCAGCGGCTTCCAGAAAGTGTGCCGATCTTCCGGAAATATCGCCCAGCAAATGAAAGTCCGACTCGATCTTCTCGGTATCTTCCCATACAGTGCCACGGACGGACCCGTCCAGCGCAGGGGGTTGAGAGACTCTTCTGCAGCAGTAAGCCGGTCGTTTTCTCATGGTTGGTCCAAAACCCCTTTTTACGTTTTCCTGGCGATCGTCACAAGATAATCGAATACCCGTTCCCAGATCGTATCCGGAAGTTTCTCCGGGTGGAATTGAACGCCCAGGATGCGACCATCTTTCGACTCGAACCCTTCGACCAGACCATCATCGCTAAGCGCGTTGGCCTCCAGCCCCTCCCCGAGGCTATCGACAGCCTGGATATGATAACTGTTTACTTCGAAATTTCCAGCCCCAATTACACCAGACAGGTGTGACCGGTCAACAACCGATAACTGGTGCCGAATTTCCATACCCTCGAGTCGCTTGGGGGAATGCGGATCCACATCTCGCTGGACCTGCACATCTGCAAATATAGATCCTCCAAACCGCGCATTGATGAACTGCATCCCGTAGCAAATGCCCAGAATGGGAACATCTTTTTTCCTGGATGCCTCATAGATCCACTTGTCGGTTCGATCCCGTTCGGGACTCACCGGTGGCAGATCGTCTGGCAATTCCCCGATCAGTCGGTCGGTGATTCCAGGGCCACCCGTGATAATCAGTCCATCCAGAAGTGCAACTACCGCATCAAGCGTTTCCTTTTCCTGCACAACAGGCACGATGACCGGACACCCTCCAGCGCGCTCCACGGCCTCCACGTAGGTGTGTCCAAGAACCTGCTGCGTAATTTGATCTGGACCTTCGGATTCTACACTGGTTGTAATTCCGATGACGGGTCTATACATAGGTCTACATTGCTCGGTCGTTCAGGGTTATGCGAAAAGGGCCCAGGTGCGCACCCTCAAAACGTCATCCTTCTTCCATTCTCCGATGACTCGCGAACAAGATCAAGGGTGCGTACAACCTTCAACACTTCCTTCCCGGACACCGGCGGTTGCTGCCCTATCTGCAGTGCCTCCGTAAACCTGAGCATCTGCAGGGTGAATGCATCCCATTCTTCCCCCACATCCACAGGTTCTCCGTTCAAACTCACTTCGTGGCGCGTGATCGACAGAGTTCCGGTTCGCCCCACCACAACGGTTTCCGCACGAGCCTGATGACACCGGGTCGCGAATGCTATGGATGCGATCTTCCCATCGGCAAACTCAAGCCCGATCAACCCGTCGCTGTCACCCTCCGTAACCGGACTTGCAGCTCTCACGGTTCCCCAGACCTGATCTGGTTGATCGCCGAGGAGCCACAGAATGGCGTCCACATCGTGACTTCCGAAGATCGGCAGATACATCCCTCCGCAAGCCTCGAGGTCTCTGCGCCAATCGGTGGAGAGTTTCTCGAGCCAGAAGGTTCGTTGATGGAGGACATTGATTACTTCACCAATGCTGCCTGCATCAACCAGAGCCTTCGCCTTCTGATACGTGGCAAAATACCGGGTAGAATGCCCAACTGAAAGGAAATATCCCGTACGATCGGCCTCCGCAACCATTTCGACGGACTCAGCCTCAGACAGCGACATCGGCTTTTCCACCAGAACGTGCTTGCCTGCGGCAAGCGCCCGGATGGTGAATGACTTATGCAGATCGTGCGGCAAACAGAGAATTACCGCATCCACCCTCGGATCGGCAAGCACTTCGTCATAAGAAATCGACCAGCGTGGGGCGCCGAAGGTCTTGGCTACACCTTGTGCGCGTTCCTCAACCGCATCTGCAGCAAAGACCAGTTCCGCTCCCTCTACACGCGTAATCGCCTTCAAGTGAGCGCCGGCAATCTGCCCACAACCCACTATAGCCATCCCCACCGGAACACCCATATGGTCTCCTGCCCAACGGGTCATCAACTACCCGTAACCAGCACTAAATGCCGGTATGTCCTGGCGGCATCCCCTAATTCAGATTTACCAGAACCAGCCCGACAACCGCCACACCCATTCCGACGATTGTTTTCTTGATGAACCGTTCCTTCCACACCACCGCCGCGAACAGGGTATTGGCAAGAATGCCGCCGGCGGCCTGTACGGGGAACACGACTACCCCTGATACCTGTTCGAGTGCTATAAGGTACGCTAGAATACTGATCACGTTCATAAAACCCATCTTCACGCCGTCAACCAGCCCCCTGCTATGTGTTCTCCAGGCTGGAAGGATGAAGGCGGCAAGGGCGCCAAAAGCAGCAACACCATACAAGACGCCCATGAAGGTTGTGCGAGCGTCTGCAACGCCGGACATGACGAATCCCTTTGAGGCCACGCCAGCCATTCCAATAAAAACAAAGAGCATCGCCACGATACGGAATTCGTGCCAACCCAGTTTAACACTCGTCCCAACATTCCGGGCCCGCGTACCAATCAGCGGAAGAGACACCAGGCACACCAAAATACCGATAATCTGGAATTTGCCAGGGACCTCTCCCCAGTAAAAAATCGATGCAAGCACCGGAAGCACCACGGCAATCCGGATGAAGGCTGTGGCAATAGCCATTCCGCTGAGCGCCATGGTGGTGCAAATCAGATAGAACGTGACAATGAATGCGATACCCTGGATAGTGCCCCAAAAAAGCGTTTCAGGAGAAAGCTGGGTATTGCCAGACAAATAGCTGGCGGCAAAACAAACCACAGAAGCCAGAATGTAATTTACGGCTCCGACGACCATCATATTGGATCCCCGGACCTGTGCCGTCCGGATCACATGGAAGAATGCTACCGACAGGAGGATGTTCAGTACAAGTGCGATCATCCTGCGAACAGCCGACAATGTTCGTCTTTCACCAACTGGCCTCCCTGGGGACAGATGTGCGGGCAAAGGATGTTAATTCTTTCAGGGCATTCAATATAACCACCTCCCGCCCTCCGAAAAAGCAAAAAGCTCCAATGGACCGGCTTGGGCCTTGACTCCCACTGTCACTCTCGCTATGTTCCATTGTTCATCGGCCCGGTAAATCAATTTGAGAGACAATGATGCCTGATACACTTGCCCTTCTCCACACAGCGCCCATCCTGATCGATACCTTTAACAAAATGGCTTCGGAGTTGTGCCCAGAAATCGTCCTGCAGCACCTGGTGGATGAAAGTCTGCTTAAAGAGGCGCGGGATGTGGGAAAGATCACACCTCATCTGAACCGTCGGGTGACGACCATGGTCTTGAATGCTGCGGACAGTGGGGCCCGAGTCATCCTCTGCACCTGTTCCTCCATAGGCCCCTGTGCGGAGGTCGCACGTCCAATGACCACCTGCCCGGTGCTTCGAATAGATGACCCCATGGCAGAGGAAGCCGTGGCTATGGGAAACAGGATCGCAGTTGCGGCAACTTTAAGGAGCACCCTGGATCCGACCAAGTCCATCGTGCTTTCGGCAGCCAGAAATTCCGGCAAAACGGTTGAAATTACCGAGGTCCTGTGTGAAGCTGCCTGGAAAGAACTGGAAAAGGGAGATGCCGAAGCCTATCACGCGTCGATCGCAAAAGAACTGATGCGCGCATCGAAAGGAGCGGATGTCATCGTACTCGCTCAGGCATCAATGGCGCACGCGGCCACACTGTGCACGGGAATCGACATCCCTGTTCTAACCAGCCCTGGATCCGGTTTTCGCGCTGCAATAGAAACCTTCCGACAAACGCCATCCGTATCCTGATCAAACGATTCAAAGGAATAAAAGACAATGGCAGGAAAGTGGAAACATCTCCTGAACTTCAAATGCACCTGCTGCGGCAACTGCTGCCGGGAACCGATCGTACTGGTAACCGACCAGGATATTCGGAGAATCATGGCTCAAACCGGCCAGCAGGCTTTAGACATTGTAGATTTCTTCAAGCCCAGTGAAATCGAGTGGAGCAAGCGCAACCCCGGTTGGATAAGATTCAAAAAGGGTCGAAGGATCATGGGACTCCGTCGAGATGAAAATGGGTGTCAGTATCTGGGTGAGGATGAACTATGTACCATTTACGAACACCGTCCCATCACGTGCAGAAGATATCCCTTCAACGTTGAATTCAATGGGAACGGGGATGTCAGCCTTCTTACCATCAGCGATTCGGTCGAATGCCCGTACGAACTGGATGGTGAGAATGATCCTTCAGAAATCAAGGCACTCTGCGATTGGGAGGAGCAGGAGGAAAATCCCTACAACGAGATGGTGGAAAAATGGAACAACAGGAAGCGTGCTGGAGGAAAGAAGAAATTCCTGAAATTCATGGGATTTGAAGAAGTTTTGAACCCGGCATAAGGACCTGCATCCTGAAAACAGAAAAGGCGCTGCTTCCTCATCCGAAGCAGCGCCTTTCTCATTTGCCCAACCTCATCCCACGGGTTG
>CAVOEZ010000296.1:0-5814 GCA_963694355.1 Latescibacteria bacterium UBA2968
CAGGTGGCTGTAATCCCACAGGACACGGTACCTCAGTTTGGGTTTTCCGTGCTGGAAATGGTCCTGATGGGCAGAACGCCTCACCTGGGTCGACTGCAACGAGCGGGGGAGCAGGACATGCAGATCGCCCTGGAGGCGCTCCAACGAACCGACATGTTCTCACTGAAGGATCGGAATATCATGGAGCTTTCAGGCGGTGAAAAACAACGCGCGGTAATCGCGCGGGCGTTGGCGCAGGAGCCAGATATCCTGCTGCTGGACGAACCGGATAGCCATCTGGACATTGGCCACCAGATAGAAATTTTCGATTTACTCAAGGATCTCAATCGGGCCCAACAGCTCACGCTGCTTTGTGTCTCTCACGACCTTAATCTGGCCTCCGCGTATGCAGGTAGACTGGTGCTCATGCAATCGGGAAGCGTGGTGGCCACGGGCAGCCCCGTAGACATTCTGACACCTGAAATTCTCGGACCTGTTTACGGGATCAAGGCCATCGTACGTCCCAGTCCCGTCAATGGAACTCCGCAGGTTACACCCTATAATTGATCGGAAACGCCAGGCGTAACAGGCCGCCCGCTCAGGAGCATATTGTGAATTTTATTGTGCTTTTTCTCATGCTGTTTGGTCTTCAGTCGAGTCTTCTCGCAGAACCCTTTCCCGTCAGCCTGTCCGACGCCCTGGGTCGTCAGACAACCCTGGACAAGGTGCCGATGCGAATCATTTCACTGGCACCCAGCAATACGGAGATTCTGTTCGCGCTTGGCCTCGGAGATCGTGTTGTGGGTGTTACAGACTACTGCGACTTCCCCGCCGAAGCATTGACGCGAACAAAGATCGGAGGGTTTTCCAACCCCAATCTGGAGCAAATCGTTTCACTTTCCCCCGACCTCGTTCTCGCCGCTCGCTTCAACCCTATTGAAGTCCTGGATGCCCTTCACGAGTTGGGTTTTCCGGTATTTGCCCTTGCGCCGTCTACATTGGACGAAGCTCTGCAAACAGTGGAGCAAATCGGCCAACTCACCGGAAGCAAACCTGAGTCTCTGGAGCTTCTAATCCGTCTCCGAGAGCGTGTGGCCCACGTAGAAGCTGTAGTTCGGAAAATACCATCGGACGAACGACCCAAGATACTCTGGGGCCAGTTGAAGGCGCCCATGTATTCAGCAGGGCCCGGCAGCTTCATTCACGATCTGGTAACACGTGCAGGCGGGCAGAATATTGCGGCGGATACAGGTGCGGCGTGGCCCCAACTTGGCCTGGAAACTCTGGTTACGCGAAATCCGGATATCATCATCGTCTCGGGCCAAGATTCCGTCTCCATTCGGAAATCTGTTAAACGCCTGCGGCAGGTGGCGGGGTGGAATTCGATTGCCGCCATCGTGACAGGCAAAGTATACGAGATCTCCCTGGACCTTCTGGGTAGACCCGGCCCCCGGTTGGTATCCGGCCTGGAGTCGCTGGCAAGCCTGCTCCACCCTGAGAAATTTACCAGATGAAAAGCACGTGGAAAGCAACCAGCCTGATTACGTCTTTGCTTTTGACCTTGCTGGGCCTCGGGTGCATACTCTCCCTTGGTGTGGGCTCGGCTTCTATTTCGCCGAATGAAGTTTGGAGCGCCCTTACGGATTTCGTTCCATCCAGTACAACACACGTTATCGTAAGAGATATCCGGTTGCCGCGTCTCGTACTCGCAGTCCTTATCGGCGCCTCCCTCGGTGTGGCGGGAACCGCGATGCAGGGCTTCTTTCAGAACCCCATGGCCGACCCCTACATCGTGGGCGTGTCATCCGGTGCAGCCTTTGGCGCTACCCTCGGAATGGTACTTCATCTGGATTTCTGGATCGGTGGATTGAGCGCCACGCCAACGCTCGCTTTTCTGGGTGCACTGGCAACCACCTTTCTGGTATATGCCCTGGCGCTGAGAGGCGGTCGCGTGCCTGTCGTCCTCCTGCTCCTGATAGGCGTAGCGGTTGGTGCCCTGGCGTCTGCGGGCACCTCCTTCCTGATGATCATGGGTAACGAGGATACGCGTTTGGTATTGTTCTGGCTGCTGGGCAGCCTCTCGTCCAGAAGATGGGATCACGTACAAATGATTTTTCCCTATTTTCTGCTTGGGATCACCCTCATCTGGTTCTACGCCCGTGACCTCAATGTCCTTCTCTTGGGTGAGGAAACCGCTCAGCAGACGGGTGTCGATGTGGAACAGGTGAAGCGGGTTGTCCTTTCAGCTTCTGCCCTGCTGGCTGCCGCCGCCGTTTCCGTCAGCGGAATCATCGGCTTCGTAGGACTCATCGTCCCCCATCTGATGCGCATGCTCGCGGGTCCGGATCACCGCAAGCTCATCCCCCTTTCCGCCCTGGGTGGTGCACTTCTGATGATTCTGGCCGATCTTCTGGCTCGTACTCTGATCGCTCCCTCCGAGATCCCGATCGGCATCATCACCTCGGTGCTGGGATGTCCGTTTTTTCTGTTTCTGGTCGCCCGCCGGAACACCATCTCAATCTAACAAACAAAAACAGTCGACGGGAACACCCATCGACTGCCTGAAAAACAACCCATTTTGCCTGAATCCTACACAGGCACGCTTGGCTCGGATACCTGCGTTTCGGCCTTGCGAGACTTGCGCTTCGCCGGGTCGGATTTCTCTATGCCCAGAACTTGCCTCACTTGCCGGATCGCCTGCCTATAGTAGTTCTGGACCGTGCTCTTGGATATGGAAAGAAGCATGGCGATTTCCGCCATCGACTTACCCTGAGACCGAAGCAGCAAAACCTCGTATTTCCTCCCGCCAACCACAGCTTCCATCGCTTCCTTGATCTCGTCCATCCGGTCCGAACTCTGGTTGTCCCCGAACAGGTGCTGCGAGTTGAGAGTATGTTTGCAGATGAATGACATCAGAATGGTCTCTGAGGTGGATGAACACCTTTCGAGCACCGTGTCGTATCGAGGTTTTGACATACTTGAACTACTTTCTAATCCGCCTTAATGATATTAGGAAAGCACTCGTAACCTGCTGATAATTTAGCGTTATCCGGTATTTCAAGCAAGTGCAATCTGCGCCAGAAAAGGGGCATCCTGACGCGCTCACCTCCCGCTGCTCGCCACTAAGCCTCTACACATCAGTACCGGCCGCCAGCGGGACCAACGACCTTGTCCTTAAGCAACTGGATGCTTCTGAAAGCCGAGCTGCTCGACCAGCGCCAGTACCCGTTCATTCAAACGTCTACCGTGAGTTTCTGTTTCCAGATCGGGGCTCAGGGACAAGCTCCTGACTCCGGTATTTCGAATGATTTTCCTCATTTCCAGCAATTGCTTCTCGATTCTGAGATAGAGTTCCATATTTTGAAGCGAGAATACGATCTGCGCGAGAACTGAATCGAATACATCCATTGCGCCGGGCATATCCCCAGATGTTCCGAGATCCCAGATTCGCTTCATCACATCTGCGTGACCGAGTCCCGGCATTACCCCGGCGATTCCGGATTCGAGCAACTCGGGCATATACATTCCCCCCCAACCCTCCAGTACACCCACTCCGTCCTCTGTCGCCTCCCTGATCGCCCTGAGTTTCGGACCCAGCAGTGGCTCCTCCAATTTGATGTATCGGAAATTTGAACACCTGTCCATCAGTTTGCGACAAAATTCTGGTCCCACGGTTGCGCCGCCCGGGTTGAAATCCTGGACAAGCACAGGTACGTTTACCGCGTTGCATATGGTGCTGCAATAGTCGAGAATGTCATTCTCGTAAGCACCAAATTGCCTCGGTATCGCAAAGCTGATCAGGTCAGCCCCAGCGTCCTGATTCCCTTTCGCCAAACTTACGGCCTGCCGGGCAGAAGGGTGGTTGGACTGCCCCGCCACAGCGATTCTTCCTCCAGATGCATCCACGGCTGTTTTTACCACTGCCAGCCGCTCCTTTCCGGAAAGTTTATAGAATTCGCTGGCGTATGCCGGCAGACACACCGCACTGATATCAAAAACGATCGCCGCTTCTACCTGTCGTTTGATATCCTCGTGAACGAGGCTTTCATCTTCATCGAATGGAGTAGACAAGACTGCCACAACACCCCGGATCTCCTTTTCCATGTTCTCCTCCCCCAAAAAAGATGCGAAATGAGAAACAGATCCTGGACCTGCTTTCACTCCGCACTTTCAAGAAAATTCGCTTACGCGATCAACCTGCGGTCATCTTGAGCATGCGATCGATATCCACGTTATACTTTGCCGGATCCAGAACCTGAACGATCTCACGCTTTTCCGAACTTTGTTCACTTAAATCGACTACTGTAGGCACCATCCGTCGCTTTTTGTATCTGGATATGAAAATGCCCACTTTCGGCTGTCGCGAATTCTCAGGATTGGGCTCACAGACGATCCCCACCTCCCCCGTATTCAGTGTAATAAGACTTCCAACGGGGTATAGTCCAAGACTCTTGACGAACAGGTCTACGATGTCCTTCCTGAATTCGGTATCACGATTACCGTAAATGCGAGTCAGAGCGAAGTGTGGAGGAAGGGCCGGTTTGTAAACACGAGCTGATGTAAGTGCGTCGTAAACGTCAGCAACGGCGGTCATCTGACCGAATCGATGAATCTCCTCCCCGGAAAGCTTGTGCGGGTATCCACTTCCGTTGAACATCTCGTGGTGCTGGGTGGCGATATACATCATTTCTTCCGTTACCCCCGACATCTCCCGGAGCACCTCTTCGCCGTAAATGGTATGCTTCCGCATTTCATCCAATTCGTCGGGTTCAAACCGGCCGGGTTTGTTCAGAATCTCAAGGGGGACCTTCGTCTTCCCGATGTCGTGCAGCAGCGTAGCCGTTGCCAGCATTTCCGCCGTCGACTTGTCCACACCGTTCGCATGAGCCACTGCAAGGACCAGCACGCATACATTTACGCAGTGTGTGGCGGTGTAGGGATCGTGTTCCTTGATCCTTGTGAGACCCACCATAGCATCCACATTGCGAAAGACACTCTCCGTAATGAGCTTTCCTGCCAGATCCAGTTTCTGCTTATCCATAGCCCCACCAAGAGCCACACTCTCCATTGTGCCCTTGAGTGCCTTGGACACCGCCGCCTTGGTTGCCCTTGCAACCTTGAGTTCATCTCGATAGGGAATCTCGCGGCCCTTCGGAAGAGGCTTTCCCCGCCGCTCGCGAGCAGGCTGGGGCACCACCACCTGGGGAATCACAGTTCCTCCGTCGATATCCTTTCCCTTGGTAGTATCTATGGTCACTTCGCCCAATCCGGCAGCCTTCAACCGTCGGATCTGGTTAGGGGACGTAATCAGCACACCTTTTCCCAGCAAGAGCACATTCTGACTGGAGGCACGCTTGGCAGATTCTTTGACATCCGCCTCCATATACATTCCAACTTCAAGCTGGTCGATATCGATCTTCTTCTTCATCCTGGAGAACCCCTGTAATAATCACCGTTTGCACCGAGGGGGAGATCATCTGCAGAAGAAAAATAAGGACATCAAACCCGCTTGTCAAATTACCGTTTCAGAAACGAATCCGTGCCCACTTACCATCTGGTTGAGTCCGTTGCCTTGCCTCACATATCCCGAACACTTTCTTGAATGGCGTTTAGAATTTCCTGGGCGTCACGATAATCGCTTCCGGAGAGGTCGTCGTTTCTCCACGGGTTGTCTCCTTCCTGCACCTGCTTCGTCATCTGAACGTTCACCTGATTTGCCTGGAAATCCACCACAACCGATATCCTGGTCCGATGCGAAGTCTCCAGAAAGACCTGCCCCGCAAAACTGGAGGCATCCCTCCACCCCGTGGTTACCAGCCCGATCTCTCTGTCCAC
>CAVOEZ010000297.1:0-5813 GCA_963694355.1 Latescibacteria bacterium UBA2968
GAGGATTCCAATTGCCAACTTGGAGCGGTTGGACTGCTTGGCCATGAAAGCCTCGAATAGAGGTATGGGACAGAATCGCCAGTTCACCATGAATCCACCGTGGGCAGCGTTAGGTGACGGACCCGATAGGGCCTCTAAAGCTCCCAGACCATGTCTCTATCGATGGGCCAGATGGGTCGATTCATATGTAGGTAGTGCAAACGGGAGTAGTCAACCGTACTCGCGCCCGGCGTGTCAACTTCAATGGTGCTGGCGACGATTGGGTCGAATGAGGCCCTGTGTGCCTGGTTTGATTTCACGACGATGATTTGCTTTTCTTCGAGGATGATGCCGGCGCTCTTGAAGAAGTCCCGATCCTTCCCCGTTCGATTCGTGGAGAACACAACGTCGATCTTGTCGCCTATGCGAAGCACCACCCGAGGCCCCACATTGGCCTCACGGTAGGCCTCTCGTGTGACGTTTCGGCTCCATCCCCCGTGGGTTGGGCCGAGAATCATGTAGTTGCCGTCGTCGACTGACCGGACATGACCTGTTACAGGCACTGGACTGTAAAACCGCTGGTCGATCCTGCCTCCCACATCCATAGTCAGGGTTTTCCCTACTCCGGCTTCCATTCCCGCCTGAACGACCTCGGAATCCCTGATCGTGAGCACGCAGTCGCTTGCGTTGAGGCGAATGAGGCTTTCAAGAACAGCAGGGCTGTCCGCAGAGCACGCGCTCCCGGGATCATCGCCCAGATCGACCAGTAAAACGGGTTTCTCGTCCCGAGCCATCCCCATTTCAACGGCCTTGTCGATGCTGTGGACCGGGCGAACCGAAAGCAGCTCTTCCCTCATTTTCCATAGGTCAAGTGCGAGTTCTCTGGCGACTCGATCTGCCAGAGCGGGATCATTGTCCGTTGTTGCCAGAATGCTCATTCCCACATCGGGCGAATCTCCATATCCATATCCACCAAGAATGGTCACGTTCAGTACGCCTGGTAGGGTCTCGATCTCTTCGCGTTTGACGTTCAGTTTGTAGAGCGGCAGCTGGGCTTCCTGGTCCGGAAGGTGCGACCAGGTGCTTTGACCTATGTTTGGGCCGATAATGGGGACCAGTACACGGCGTGTAATCGGCTGTATCTCCCCTTTGAGCTTCCGTACAAGGCATTCACATGCCTCGATTCCACGTTCGTAGCCATCGATATGGGGATTGGTATTGTTGGGGAAGGGGACGAGGGACTCGGCTTCGTACTCGCTCATGATGGCGTGGAAATCGTAAGTGGCGACTATGGGAATGTTCTTGTAGATGTCGCGGATGGCGCGGACCAAATTGCCTTCCGCATCGGTGTGGGGATCTTCCGCTACGGCAGCGCCGTGAAGCGCAAGGTAGATTCCATCCAGGGGTGCCGCCTCCATCAAACTTTTGACGATCAGGGAAGTGCATTGCTCGAAGATATCGGCGTGAATCAGGCCACCGTGTGCAAATCCGATTCCAACCGTGGGGACGATTTCCGCGCCTGAACTCGCGGCGGATTCGGAGAACCCGCCTATGAAACTCTTTGGGTGAGCTCCCTCCAACAGTTCTTGACCCTTCCGAATGTGGACCTTGTCCATCGCGTCGTTGTGCTCAATTGCAAATGTATTCGTCTCGTGGGAGAATGCAGCGATTCCTATTCGCATTTTTGTTCCTTCAATGCACTGTGAGATTCGATTGAAAGAAGTGCCCTGAGGTCTTAGCAACTCCTTCCTGAGGAACGGATTTCCGGCCCTCAGGAATTTTCGCTAACGGCGCTTGTACTGTTTGGTCCGCGTTCCTACTCTTGGGTGGCTGATCCCATATTTCTTACGAGCCAAGGAATTCCGCTGCAACACTTTGGCACTGACGGAATTCCAGGTTCTCCAGCGTGCGCGCGAAGGCGATGAATCGTCTCAACATTCCGACACGACTGGGGCGTCCGGAGACTTGTGGGTGCATCGTCAGTACGAATATCTTGTCTTCATTGTAAAGTTCCTGCAATTCTTCGGTCCAGATCTCATATGGATGGCTTGCAGGTTGTATGGGACGCTCGCTCCCCGAGCTGAACGAGAAGAAAGGAGCGTCATCGTTCATCCACTGGATGGGGAGCTCGACAAGTTTGGTCGGTCGCCCATCGATGATGTGCAGGTAGGGTGCGTCGTCATCCATCAGGTTTGACGAATACAGGAAGCCGTGCTTCTCCAGAAGCGATACCGTGTGTGGCGAGAAGTCCCACGATGGCGAACGGTAGCCCCGTGGTTTTTTACCGGTAACGCGTGTCACGCACTCGATACCCCTTACCAACTCATCTTCCTCTTCATCCAGATTGGAAAATGTCCGGGGTGGTTGATGTGTATATCCGTGATGCCCGACCTCGTGTCCGGCGGCGACAATCGCCTCGAGTGCGGCTGGGTAATTGTCAATCACCCAGCCAGGTACGAAAAAGGTGGCCGGTATCGTCTCTTCACGGAGCAGGTTCAGGAGACGATGGAGCCCAACTTTTGGACCATATTGCCCGATGGATAACACACCAGGCCGATTCGCGTTGTCCGAGTCTCGTGCGAGCGCGCTGGTTTCGGCGTCGAGGTCAAAGGTAAGCATGATCGGGAACGGCATTGGCTCTCCTTGCCCAGTCGGGTTTCAGGAGATTCTACTCCCTTGATTATGCAAGATCAGGTTGTCAGGAAGACGTTTGCGATCGCATCTGGTGAGGGCATTTCTGACGCTTCGAACGTTCTGCCCGCGGTGTATTCGGTGATGTCTACGAATGCGGAGTCCTTCTCGTTCGACTCGTAACCTGCCATCAGGACGGCCATCGAGTCCCAGGCCATAAGGGGGCCCGACTGAGGGTACCTGTCCGGATCCAGTGCGCAGGCGACCGCGTCTTCGACTTCATTGACATAACCGTGGGCATGACCCTGTTTCGGGACCGGGAAGGAGGTGCCCTGCGGGGTAGGTAGCTTTTCCCTGAACAGGAGATTGCCAGCTGCAGATCCGTCCGGCATAAAGAGTTCGTTGCCGCTGTTGGGATTCGCCCGTATGTCGTATTGTGCGAAATCGGTGATCACCGAGAGCTCATTTCGGATGCCGCTGATGTTCAGGTCAGAGCCATAGACTTCGGCAAGGGTGTGATCCTCGAAGACGACTGTAATTCGTGAGAAGTCGTCCACGTTCTGCATAACACGGAAGTGTTCGCCCGAGGCTTCTGGTTGATGTTTGAGTACCTGGAGGGCAAGGGCCGAGACTTTGACCGGTCTAATCGGTGTTCCGGATTCAAGGAGTCCTTCCACCTGTTTGAGGTAGAGGATCGCACCCAGAGGATGGCATGCCTTGTTGAAGAGCGCGCCTCCACCAGAGAGGGATGGCGTGTCGTAGGCTGGCGCGTGCGAGCCCTGGTGACCACAGATGCCGGACTGAAATAGAACTTTTCCCTTGCCTGTTTTGCGAGCCTGCTCGAGAATCTTCACGAGGCCCATCAAACCGTCGAAGTAGATGAAGTTCTCGCCATAGAGAAGTTTTGTGCCGTTTGCTCGAACAGTGTCCAGTACGGTTGCGAGGTATTCCATGGATTCTCGTTTGCGTATTTCTGCGGTTGCCTCTCGTCCCTCGGGATACCCCGGCCATATGACAGGCGGCTTTTCGAGCATTACGAGCTTCGCTCCGGCTTCGGCCGCCTCTGCGGTGTATGCTCCGTGGGCGAAGTTGGCGCAGGCCACGTTGTCGATGTCCGGTTTGATGGTTTTGACCATTTCTTCATGGCTCTCGAATACCTGTGATACACTATGTCTATCGGCGAACTCTCTTGCATTTTCGACGTGACCCGAGCAGACGCCTGCCAGCTCGATCTCGACGCCGTTCTGGTGCGGGATCATTCCGTAGGCTCGCGCGGTGAAGTCTCCGGCGAACCCGGTACCGTTGATGGTGACTTTGAGCGATCTTGTTGGCATGGGTGACCTCTCGGTGAGCGGGTCTACTTCTTCTTTTTTGGTTTTTTTGGCGGCAACGAGTCGACGAAGTCAGTGCATACCTTCAGCCACTCAGCCAGTTCGGAATCATCTTCGATTCCCGGTGGATTCACATAGATATAACCTTTCATGGATCTGCCTGTGAAATCCATTTCTTTAACATGATCCTTAGCCAGAAGGTCTTCGTAATGCTCCGGCCCCACACGGGCCATCAACCTATCGCCGACTATGCCACAACACATGTGACTGGAAAGCATGAAACACAAGCCACCAAACATCTTCTTCTCTTCAGTGTCACCCCGTTTTCCTAAAATGTCTCGAATCCGTTCTGCCAGGACCTCATCGTATGCCATTCTGTGCCTCAGTTGGAGATTTGTCGGTTAGTCCTAACGACTGAATACAACCGCCTGAGAGGTGCGTGGGAAGTTACCGGCCCGATGGTCGATGCGACACCGTCAAGAGAAAGTGCTGAGGAACGATATTGATATCGATAGGAATTATCAAGTCCAACCTTCATTCAATCGTCGACAGGAGAATTGTCCGCAGCTGCACCCCCCCGGTTGGTGGATTCGGGTCCCGTATCTTCGTGGTCTGAGTGAATGGATAAAGGAGTATACAGCGAAAGACCCCGCTGACAAATGCCGGCGGGGTCTTTGCAGATAAGGGGCATTGGCCCAACTCAAGATTCGTCGGACGCGGCAGCCATAAAGCCCAATATGGGTAACGCCACTGCGGTAACCACGCCTGGCCAGGCACCCAACCTCATCCCAAAGTGCAGTACGGCCCCACGCTTAACATATTCTGCCTGTGCAAAAACTCCAAACCAATCTCGCACACTCAGGCCTGCGTGCGCGGTTAAGCCAAGGCGAGCTTTCATTTCCAGATCATAGTCCGTTTGTAGAATGATGATCCCTGGGGCAAGGTCAAGAGCTACGGTGGGCGTGAGCCATCTGCGGAGACGCGCCTTCATTGCGAGCCGAAATGCGTCGTCGTTGGCTGCCATCATCAAGCTCGCACCAATGGCACGCTTCTCGTTCCGATTGTACATGTGGCCCAATTCCCACATCAATGACCAGGATCTTTCGTTGTTTCGGTATCCGTTGTATAAGCCGAATTCAGTGATCCAAAAGCTGCGGCAGGAGGGCAGTGGGTGGGGGGTGAAGGATCGGTGTGCTTGTTCCTGGGATCGAGGACCTTCCGCGATTACGATGGAGGGCCCAAAGAAGCACGACAGGAATACTATCAGCAAAGGAAGAGAACAGCTGACCAGAATCGGGCGAAAATATCGAACCAGTCGGACAGAAATGGGAATATTTCTTAGCTTGTTCGCTACAGAGCGGCTCAGGTTCATGATTGAAACCCCCGGCTAAAGATGGTTTCCTGTGCGCTGGGTGATATGCAATGCGCACGCTGAATATCTCAAGGCTGAGATTGTCCGGGCTAGAAATACTGCGGTTGTCGTCAATCCTTTCGAAGTTGTCTCGAATGACCTGTATTTATCCCATCAAGGTTCTGGCGAACCTGTTCAGGCATTGGGATTGAAACCGCCTTCGGTAAAAATAGCAGAAATCAATTCACTCGACAACAGTGTACGTGAGGTCGCCCATTGCCACACGAGGCTGAACCTCCGTTCAATTTTCTCAGGAGGATCTGACGCGAAGCGGGCGCTGTAGGTTTTCACCGATGAAACTGAGGTCCACACCCTAAAACAAGCCGGTGATGGGATCCGTTCCTCATCACCACAGAGTTCTCCTTGTATTTTGCTCAGCGGAGGTTTTATTCTACACTTTGACCCCATTGATGAGGTGATTGATATATGAATCCAATTGATGCTGGACAACTTCGATCGCT
>CAVOEZ010000298.1:0-5809 GCA_963694355.1 Latescibacteria bacterium UBA2968
TGCTACCCATGATTCCCTCGGGTCATACCTTTGCGGATATCATAACCGAATAGAACCCTGATAAGTTCTACTGTGCAACCGGGTGGGGAAGTCGACCCCACCCGGTTTTTACATGCTGAATGGAACGCGCAAGAGCTATAAGTGGTCTAATAGGGTAATGAAAGAATGGTGTCCGATCCGTATCTCAGACCAGTCTTGGTAAATGCACATAAAGTCCTATTCTATCAATATGTTGCACATGTCTGGTGCCTGAATGAGTGAAGACCTGGAACTGGTTGAACGCAGCCGGAATGGTGACCTCGAGGCCTTCAGAATCCTTGTGGAGCGGTACCAAGAGCGTGTTTTTAATATCGCCTTCTCAATCGTAGGGAACACCGAAACCGCTCATGACGCAGCTCAGGAAACATTCGTTCGTGTGCATCAGGCATTGTCTGGTTATAAAGGTGAATCGGGGTTCTATACGTGGCTGTATTGCATAACCATGAACATTTCCTTGAACCTCGCACAGAAGGAGAAGAGGAGAAAGGACACCACGTCCCTGGATACGCTTCTCGAGTCAACCCATATGTCTCCTGCAGCGCTCTTCGAGCACAACACACCCAGCTCCGATTTTGAACGTGTCCAACTCCGGGAAACCATACAATCATTCATCAATACACTGTCACCCGATCATAGAGCCGTGGTCGTTTTAAAAGACATCGAAGGACTCTCGCAGGAGGAAATAGCTGAGATACTGGAGTGCTCGGTAGGCACGGTGAAGTCGAGACTCTCGCGTGCTCGAGCTCACCTCCAGGACCTTCTGCGACCCGTCTACAAAGAATGGATGGAGGGAGCAACATGAACGATTCCGATGCAAAGCAGCGGATGGCCGACTATCTCGAGGGAAACTTGTCTGAAGATGAAGCTCGACAGATAGAACTCTGTCTTGAAACATCCGAAACGTGCCGTGAAGAGCTTGAATATTTGAAGCGCGTTCAAGCGCTCATATCTTCAAAACCTCCTGTCACGTCGCCCGATCTGTGGAGTGGTATCTCATCCAGGATCGACAGGAAGGAATCTGCAAGTGTCCTGAATCAGTTCGAATGGCTCGGAAAGCGTCTGGTTCCCATCCTCGCCGCCGCGGCTGTTGTGGTGTTCGCCGTATTTGGAAACTCGAATACCACGGACGCAGAGCTGACCTTTGATGATTATCTCAAGACAGAGTTTGAGTCCTCCGAAATCGTCCTGCTCACAAGTGCAGAAATGTCTCAGGACGACGTGCTCTACCTATTACAGTCGAGGTAACCGATGCTCGCGCTATCATCTCGCACAAAGGCCATATTGATCGCCCTGGCGATATTCGTCCTGGGCATGTTCTGCGGTTCTGTGGGCGAGCGCTGGATGGGCAGACACCTGGGGCCGCCTGGCGGCGGCAGGTTCTCCCGCTGGGGTCCACCTCCAAGAGGTGAAAGAGGCGGCCCACCATCCGGCCGAAAAATGCTTGGCAGGCTGTCTCACGAACTGGACCTTTCCGAGGAACAACGGGAAAAGATTGAAAGCATCCTGAAAAAGATCCGGGACCAAATGAGAAACGTCCACCAGGACGTAGAAAAAACCATGAAACCAATCCTCGAGAAGTCGAAGGCGGAAATCAGAGAAATCCTCACGCCTGAGCAACGGGAAGCATACGACAAGTTCAATGAAAAAATGGATCGGAATCGACGAGGTCGAGGCAGGGGCCGTCGACCACTGGCGCCTTGAGCAAAGCCGGTCATCCTGAGCACAGCGAAGGATCTCCAAGCCCTCGGTGATTAGAAAGTTGATCACTCACCAACGCCCACTGAGATTGACTCCCTCGTCGCCGGTCCTGAAGCCTCGATCTCCGTAAAGTGTTTCTGGGACATAACCCTGGCTTGCAACACTTTTCGAAATTAATTCAGAACATATGGAACGGCCGGACAGTAGCTGCGGTCTAAGAGAGTGAATGCAGCAAATTCCAAAGTCAGGCGCCTGACAAAAAATGCGGTTAGAAAAAGGAGGCATCGAAATGAAACGCACAATGATCATCGCACTGGTAGCACTCCTGGCGGTCACCGCCGCGTGGACCGTATCGGATGTCGACGCAAGGCGTGGCAGGCGTGAACACAGAATGAAGGGCCATCACCGCGCAGAAATGATGAAGGCGCTCGCCCCAACGCCGGAGCAGCAGGAGAAGCTCAAGTCCATCCATTTCAGTCACCAGAAAAAGATGGCGCAGATGCGAGCAGATCTCCAGGTGGCCAGGTTGGACCTGCGAGCGGCCATGGACAAGGATATACCGGAAAGCGGACAGGTGAAGGCCGCCGTCGCCAAAGTCAACGAAGCCAGGGCTCGGATGCTGACAAATCGTATCGAACACCAGATCTCGTTCAAGGAGATCTTGACTCCTGAGCAGCGAGAAAAGCTTAAAGAAATCAGGATGAATCGCCCGTTCCGAAACCAGGAACATTGGCGAGGACCAGGAATGCGAAACAGAGGAATGAGAGGTAGAGGTATGGGAGGCGGACATCAAGGCTACTTGCAGCCGGACGCCGATACAGATCACCACGGGCAGGGGATCTAGGATTCACGGGACAGCCTTCCAGGAAAACGCGACGTTGAACCACCAACCATTTTAAGTATCGGAGGAATCGGATGATCATCAGAAAGACAGCACTTGTGATCTTCGCAGCAGGGATTGGATTTTACGGATGTGGGCAGGACACACCGATGGAAACTGCCGGATCAGCAGAAACGAACGAGACCATAGCCGCGAGTAAACTTGCGATCAGAAGCGGCGCAACGGCGGAGGATCTCGGATCCGCACTGGGCTTGACCGAAGAACAGCAGACGGCTCTCAGTGCCCTGCGGGAAAATCACAGAACTGCGGCGCGTTCGCTACGGCAGAGTCTGAAGGGAACAGGCGACAGGGAGGCAGCCAGAGCGCAAGTGAAAGAGCTGAAAGAGGGGTTCCGGGCCGCCGTCAGTGAAATTCTGACCGATGAACAACAGGCACAGCTCGACGAGATCAGGTCGGACCGGCAGAAAACCATGACCAACCTTCTTGGATTGACCGAGGAACAGCACGCGTCTGCTCAGGCGCTGCGTGAAACCGGTCGTGCAGAAATGAAAGCATTGCTGGAATCCCTCAAGGGGACCACCGACCGTGACACTGCTCGAGCTCAAATCCAGGCACTGCGAGATCAACACCGGGCGGCGTTTGAAGAAATCCTGACGGAAGAACAGAAGGCGCTGCTCGAGGAACTTCACGCAGCAAGGGAAGCGCGCATTGGCGACCATCCAAAAACAGGGCGTCGAGGCAAAAACCGAAGAGGCGGAAGATTTAGATAGAGGCTGTTTGATTACATAACTCTATGAAGTCAATCAGAAGGGCATCGCAGAAATGCGATGCCCTTTTACTTTCTGGATTTCATTTGGAAGGGAATCGGTGTCGCGCATATTGACATCGACAGAGACATCTGCTATCATCAAATCTGGAAGCCATCGTATATCCCTGGGAGATCAATGATATGATTCGAAAAGACATTGCCTGGCAATCGGAGTCGCTGGCGAGCAAGTATCTGGATCACATTCGGGGGGCGATCCCGCTCGCACTGGAACAGCTGGATGTGATGCTCCGTGTCATAGACGCAGGCTGCCAGCCGAACCAATTCCTCGATCTGGGGTGCGGTTCAGGCATTCTTTCAGCGGCCATCCTGGACCGTTACCCGAATGCCCGGGGAATCCTTGTGGACTTCTCCGCGCCCATGCTGAAAGCCGCAAGAGAACACCTGCATTCACACAGCAACCAACTCACCTTCATACACGGCGACCTGGCAACTGATGCCTGGTTCGCGACCATCCCCCGGGATGTCTACTTCGATGCTGTCGTTTCAGGTTACGCCATACATCACCTTGAGAACGAACGGAAACAAGAGCTTTTCAAAGAGATCCACGACCGGCTTGTACCGGGCGGCGCCTTCATCAACATAGAGCACGTGTCCTCCGAAACTCCCTGGGTGGAATCCCTCTTTGAACGGAAATTCGTGGACACCCTGTTTGAAAGAGAACAAAGCGTTGAGGGCAAAGCGACCAGGGAGGAATTGGCAAAAAGTTACTACCACAGGTACGACAAGAAGGCCAATATTCTCGTCTCGGTGGAACAACAATGCGGATGGCTCAGGCAACTCGGATTTAAAGATGTGGACTGTTACTTCAAGCTGTTCGAGCTGGCAGTGTTCGGTGGGCGCAGGTAGACCAAAGGAAAGTAACACGCACCAGATTTATACTGTCTCACTTGACGGCCCTAAACTTTTCGTGTATGTTTCGAGCGTCGTCGCAGCACCAAAAAAATCATAGAGCAGCACAAACCGCATAGGGGTGCCGAAAGGCTGAGATCACACCCTATGAACCTGATCTGGGTAATGCCAGCGTAGGGAGGCGGAAATGACTACAAGTCATAATGGAGGCCGTTTCCAACCGGAAGCGGCTTTTTCATTTCATATGAGGACATCTGGTATGAAAGTTTTGATGTATGCGCTGGTGACGCTTGTACTCTTACACCAACCCGTCATATCAGCCACGCTCGAGGGATACATCACCGACCAAACCACCGGGGCCAACCTTGATCGCGTAAATGTCCAGCTTCAAGGAATAATTGCAGCTGCAACGACCGATCATACGGGCTTTTTCAAAATCGAACACATACAGCCAGGGATTTATATACTTGCCGCTTCACACATCGGATACGCAGGGTTCAATGAAAGCATTCAAATTTCCGATACCGATGCCAGGTTGGACATCGCGCTGAAAATGATTACGCTCCCGGGTCAATCCGTTACGGTTACGGCCACGCGCGCGGTGGAACGGGAAACCCCGATCACGTTCAGTAACCTGACCGCTGACGAACTTGAGGATCGCTTCCATACCCAGGGAATCCCAACACTGCTGTCCGAACTGCCATCCAGTACAAGCTACTCCGAAACCGGCAACAATGTCGGATACACCTACCTCACGATGCGAGGATTCGACCAGAGAAGAATCTCAGTGATGGTCAATGGCATACCCCAGAACGATCCGGAGGACCATAATGTCTATTGGGTGAATTTTCCAGACCTTGCATCCAGTCTCGAGGACATCCAGGTGCAAAGGGGATCGGGATCTGCATTTTATGGACCGGCATCCATTGGAGGATCCATCAACCTTGTTACCGACCGGTTCAGCCCGAAACCTGAAGTTACCCTAACCGGGGGTTATGGCAGTTACGATACCCGGAAGGTGGGACTTACCTTGAACTCGGGTTTGCTCGACAATCGCCTGGCGCTCCATGCGCATTTCAGCAAAACCCAGTCAGACGGCTATCGCAATGGCGCGTGGTTGGACTTTCTCTCCTATTTCTTTGGCGTCGCACACTACACCGAACGATCAACCACACGTGTCCACATCTATGGGAGTTTGAACAAAGACCATCTGAACTTCTACGGCATCCCCCGCACGGACCTTTCAGACCGAATGCTCAGGCGCCAGAACCCGATCGTAGGCGATGAAGAAATCGAGGACTTTCACCAGCCGCATTATGAGCTCTTGCACGAATGGACCCTGACGGAAAGAAGCAAAATAAACAATACCCTGTTCTACGTTCAGGGCGGGGGTCACTTCGATTTCGACGGCAGTTGGGCAGACACGACGTATTATCGTCTTACCAACCAGTTCGGGTTCTCACCCACTGCAAATCCCGGCCAGTCGCTTGTACGGGCGTTCGTGAACAACAGGCAGGGCGGATGGCTCCCCAGATTCACCTACAGAACCGACA
>CAVOEZ010000299.1:0-5761 GCA_963694355.1 Latescibacteria bacterium UBA2968
TGCACCGATATCGGCCTGTCCTTCAGACTGTCGAAGAACGCGTTCAACTGGGTCTTGAACGCATAGATCACGATCACCAGAACGAGCGTCGTAACGATAATCTGTGTGACATTTATCGGCTCGACCTTGATCAGTCGTTTGAGGCTCATCTGTGTTCTCCCGAACAGAGTGAAACGACCCACTTCCCGACGGCAGCGCGCGCTCCTGAATACGATTCAGCCTTCTACTGGTCCAGCGGCTGACAGGCATCGATACAACAGACGTGACCTTCGTCGGCAAATCTGATCCTGGAAAATATGTTCGCTTTGCAGCTGCGGCCCATCTCTATGCTCTCTTCTGAAGTTTTACATCACGTCGCTTCCGTCGAGTGTGAAGTCTGCCGAATCTTGTGGACGATGCATTTCCACATATCGATCTTCGGCAGCCATCCACTCATTTTCCCAGAGATCCCGGTTTTCCACACCGTCTCGCAGAAGCCCTCTTTTCAGACGCGTCTCTCTGGGACACGTCACCCAGATCCTGAAGTCATAAATTTCGCTCAGTTCTCGACGTGTAACATATACACCCTCGACAAGGACAAAGCCCGAGCGAGGCACCTCGGACCAGTCTCCGTAGCGATCGGCTCGCCACTCATACGGCTGATACCTGGCAGCCTCCCCTTTCGCGAGCGGCCCCAGCACCTGTCGCTTCAAGCGACGCCAATCGTAGGCCGACCCCGGACGCTCGACGGCGACCTCCCGCATCGGTCGCTCGGCTGTCGGCAAGTAGAAGTCATCCCCTTCGACCACGCTTGTATCGCCCAGACGGCGTTTCAATGTATCCGCCAGGGTGCTCTTTCCCGATCCCCCGCAGCCGTCGATGCCCACCAGAAGAGATCCCTTTTTTCGCCTCAGCTCTTCCAGCGCGTCAATCACCTGGTCGATTTCATTCACTTCACCCACTTACACGCTCTCCTCGCTTGGGTAACACGACCTCCCGGGCTCACGATTCGCCCTGGAGATCCGCAATCATCTGATAGTTGGCAACGGTTGTCGTGTATTCAGCCACCTTTCGAAATCCGAATTTCTCGTAGAACCGAACGGCTCGGGGATTGTCCTGGCGAACACCCCCTGACAGGATCATTCGCTCGATACCCAGCCGCCTCAAAAGATCGACCAGATGCGCAAGCACAAGACTGCCCAGACCGGTATCCTGAAGATCATCGGCCACGCAGGGCGCGAGCTGAACATCGGTATGCTCAGAAACGGGAATACCCCACCCAAGCAGCCTCTCGGCGTCACCTTCGGACACATAAAACTTGATGATAAAATAGGCCGCAATCTGCGCTTTCCCATCCCGATCCACAAGGGCCAGCATTCTCAGATTCCGCGTACTGTCGAGCTCCACACACAACTGATCCGCCGTCTCCTGGTCGAACGCGTGCGGACTGTAGACATCTCGGGTTCGCTGAGAAAGGGAAAGAAAGTAATCTCCCAGGCGTCTACTGTCTTCTGCCCGGAGCGGACGAAGGGTCGCCGATTCACCAGATCTCATAGTGACCTGTGTGATCACCTTCTCCGGATTTTGGTCGAAATCTTCACGTTTCAGGTCCAATAAATCCTCCAAACGCTTCTCTCGACAAGATCACGAATAACAGTCCGCTTCCATCAGGTAGAATATAAGACTCTCGGCCCGGGTAGACCAAATAGTCTGGTGAATTCCGATCCTGATATAGCAAGCCATCAAAGGTACATTGAAAAGGCCAACGCCTTGAAGCGTCAGCCCTTTGCTTTCAGATCACTCTCGACTACAGGACACCATAGGTCTCGAAGGCCTCGGTCGCACTCATTCCATTTCGAATGGAATCCCTCACCTCATTCTCGGCGTGCACCTTTTCCCACGCTGCACGAACGACCTCCGCCTCCACCTCCTCGGGAACGACCACGATCCCGTCCTCGTCAGCGACAACAAGATCGCCTGAGGACAATGTGACGCCCCCAATCTCAACAGGCTCGTCCACGGAGATCACCCGCTGCCTGTGCAAACTGTCGTAGGGACTCACCCCGCGGGCGAAAACCGGAAAACCCATCGTTTTAATAGGCGCAACGTCGCGGATCGCTCCGTCAATGATCGCGCCAACGCACCCTGTGTTCCGGGAAGCGGTCGTAAGCAGCTCTCCCCAGATACCCGATCGCATCGATCCGCCGGCTGCTGCAATGAGCACCTCGTCCGGTTTGCAGGCGTCAACGGCCTTCAACTCCAGGGCATAGGGCTCGGTATCCTCAAAATCGATCTCCTCCCAAAGCGTCGTCTTGCACCGGCCAACAAGCTTGTTAACGCCGGTTAATGGAGGGAGTGACACACCCAGACACTGATTGCGATACCCTTTTCCGTCCAGTGCGTCACTCACCACCGCGCTGTAGAAAGACGCCCTCATCATTTCCATTGTAATCTCTTCAGGTACGGATCCCATATCTACACACCTCGCGAAGTCGTTTATCGGACCAAAGGATTTTATTGCTCGGCCCTGAAATAACCTTTTCAGAAGCCCGATTGTCAAGTGATACTGAAGTGGGCTGCCAGGAGAAATCGTCAGTCAACGGCTTCGTATTCACGCCGGGTGCTACTGATTAAACTTGTATGCGTATTATATAATACTAAATGATTCCAATTATATAGAAAATTTATTTATTTACATTTAATTATTATTAATACTGAATTGAACCTGGTAGTTTTTCGAGCTACAGCAGCTGTACTCAAAAAAGTCCAGTCGCCTGGATTAATCAATTCCGTCATACTTATCTTTCTTCCTCAAGGCGGATCGGGTGTGTGAATAGCCTTTCATCTGGACAATTCCTCTTGCCCCTGCTGTCGGGCCTGTGATATATTGGTCAGCCGTTCAAACAATTTCCTGTATCCACCCTTCAAAACAGCCCCGGGGTCACTGTGAGAATCGCAACTGCCGGATTTATGCACGAATCGAACACCTTTTCAGAAGTGCCAACCACAGTTCAACATTTCAAAGACTCTAGCCTCAAATACGGCGCGGACCTGATTCCCGTCTGGGAGGACGCTCACCACGAGGTCGGTGGGTTTATCCAGGGCGCTTGCGACAACGACTTCGAGGGCGTACCGATCCTTGTAGGCTGGGCAACGCCTTCCGGGCCGCTGACTTCGGAAACCTATGAACAGATTGTTGCAGAACTCATCTCCGGACTGAAGAACGCTGGCGAACTGGACGGCCTCCTGCTCGCTCTCCACGGCGCAATGGTCAGCGAACAATTCCCCGATGCCGACGGCGAAACAATGCGCCGGGTGCGTGAGGCGCTGGGACCTGACTTTCCAATTTTCCTCACGCTCGACCTGCACACCAACATCTCGCCTATG
This sequence comes from Latescibacteria bacterium UBA2968, assembly GCA_963694355.1. GTDB lineage: Bacteria > Latescibacterota > UBA2968 > UBA2968. The sequence goes on from CAVOEZ010000299.1 coordinate 3,367, forward strand.
ATGATCGACAATGCCACGGCCACGATCACTTACCGGACCTACCCTCACATCAAACAGCGATTCCGCGGACTCGAAGCCGCAGAGCTGATCGCACGGACCGTTCGAGGCGAGGTAAAACCGGTTCAGGCCCTTCGCAAACCACCGCTGCTCCTGCACATTGTTCAGCAGTACACGGGAGCGGGCGCAATGGCCGACATAATGGCCGAAGTCGAGCGCGTATCGAACAGTCCCGGAATATTGACCGCCTCCTTCGCACCGGGTTATATCTATGCAGACGTAGCGGAAATGGGACCGGCAGTTGTCGTTGTCGCAGACGGTGATCAGGCGTTGGCCGAGTCGAGCGCCCAGGCGCTCGCAGACTTTGTGTGGGATCGCCGTGAGGACCTGAACGCAAAACTCCCGGACCCGGCCTCAGCCGTCACGGAAGCAGCCGCACACCCCGAAGGCCCGGTGAGTCTGATGGACTGTGGGGACAACATAGGCGGGGGTAGCCCAGGCGACTCCACGATCCTCCTGGCCGAAATTCTCAAACAGAAGGTTCCCGACTGTCTCGTAATCCTGAACGATCCCGAAGCCGTGAAGGCCTGTGTCGAAGCCGGGGTGAGATCATCGATTACCCTCGACGTGGGCGGCAAGACTGACCGCAATCACGGAGACCCCATCACCATTTCCGGTCGCGTACGAATGATCGCAGACGGCGACTTCATCGAGCCGGAGCCGCGCCACGGCGGCAAGCGCTTTGGAAATATGGGAGTAACCGCTGTAGTCGAAACAGGCGAGGGTCACCTCATTGTCCTCACCAGTCTCCGCGAAGCGCCGATGAGTTTGCAGCAAGTACTCTGTCTGGGCATTCGCCCTGAAACGCGAAAAATAATGGTCGTGAAGGGCGCAACTGCCCCGCTGGCGGCTTACGCCCCGGTGTCCGCCAAAGTCATCCCGGTAGACACGCCCGGGGTGAGCGCTGCCGGCCCCGAGAATTTCACTTACCACAATCGACCGAAACCGCTGTTCCCATTGGACCCGATCGAATAGGAGTTACAAATGATACCGTTGATCAGCAGTTTGTGTTACGGCCCCCAGGAAGTCTGTCACCTGCCGCGATTCTGGTGGAAAGTCCTCACCCGAAAGCAGGGTGTCCTGGACGAAGAGTATCCCGACTACAGCGGTGGGCTGGACAATTCCGTGGTCGAAGTCCTTGGCCTGGACAAGGAAACCACCCTGGGCTATTTACGAGACAATCTCCCGAACTACCTCGACTTCGAAGACTGGGTCCTGGAGCAGAAGGGCGGATCGCTGGACCGGGCGGCCGTAGACAAATGGAATTCGTCCGTGAGAAACCGGATCCACACGCGACCGGAGAAAATCGAGGAAACCTACAATGACATTGGCTTCGAGGAAGGTGTTGCGATCAACTCTGCCGTAATCCTCAACAGCCTTCAGGACTGGCAGCTCTTTTACAAGCGCGACCTCGACAACGAGAAATCAGACCTGGGGAGCGGCGTAATCCCCCTGATCGCCAGCATCGACTACGGGCCGCTCGAAATCTGCCAGCTGCCCAGGACGTGGCTCAAGATATCCCTTAACGCCAGGGGACTGCTCCACGCCGACTATCCCGAATGCGGTGGCGGACTGGACGCCAGGGTGTTCGACCTCCTTGGCCTGGACCGCGAGAAGACCATTGCCCACATCCACGAAACGAAACAGTCATACCTGGACTTCGAACAGCACGTGGTGGACACGCTCGGGGAACTCGACCGACCGGCAATTGACGAATGGAACGAATTCATCAACGCAAGAATTCACGCAGAAGAAAAGCGGACGGACATTCACGCAACCATCGGCCGCCCAGACGACGAGAAGCTCACCTCTGCGGTAATCCTCAACCACATCGAGGATTGGCACCTGGCACACGGGCAATTGATCGGGAAGTAAATTGGGCGACACACGCAGGAAAAGGGCTCCGGCTTTTTGGCCGGAGCCCTTCTTTGTGTCAGGTATGATGGAAGTAACCGGCTAAGTGAATAACGCCTCCGTCAACCTTTCAGAGTCCAGGGTTGGAATAATGATGTCCAAATCCTCGTACGTACGGGTGCGCTCTCCAAGGAGGGCGTCGACACCCCAGCCACCATCGATCCAAACTGAGAGTTCCAACGCCTCGAACAGATCCACGAACCAGTGAACCATATCGACAGTCATTGACAATCTAGGAATCCTTCATTCAGACAAAATCTACTGCTCGCGTTTGTCGTCACGAGGCTATCTCCCTACGCTCGGATCCGAAGGATCCTTCGGCCAGCGGAATACCTCCTCGCTGAATTCAGGAAGACTGAGCAACCCGGCGGTCCACAGATACACCCGATCTCTTTCGGCCAACTCGTCCAGACCGATCCAGGCC
>CAVOEZ010000300.1:0-5757 GCA_963694355.1 Latescibacteria bacterium UBA2968
GGCGTGGCTTGTGGTAAAAAATGGAAAACTGAAAATAATGAGCACGGCAAATCAGGACAATCCCTTGATGACAGGAGAGGGCACTCCTCTTCTGGGTCTGGATGTCTGGGAGCACGCCTATTACCTGAATTATCAGAATCGACGACCGGATTATATTTCAGCCTGGGAAAATGTGATCAACTGGGCAGAAGTGAGCCGGAGATTTGAAGCTGCGAAGTAATAGCACCTGATGCATACTTTCACAGGAGAGACTTAAATGGCTGTTAGCGTAGGCGATGTGGCCCCAGATTTTACACTGAAATCCAAGAGCGGTGAGCTCGAAGATGTCACCCTGGGCAGTTTCAAGGGCGAGCACAATGTGGTCCTCTTATTTTTCCCACTGGCATTCACCTCCGTATGCACCGATGAAATGTGTTCGGTAAGCGGAGGTATAGCCGACTATGAAGGCCTCAATGCGAAGGTTTTGGCCATCAGTGTGGACAGTCCTTTTGCCCAGGAAGCGTGGGCGAATGCAAATGATATCACGATCCCCATTTTGAGCGATTTCAACAAAGAGGTTAGCGGTAGTTATGGATCTCTGTACGAGGACCTCCTTGGATTCAAAGGCGTTTCAAAGCGATCTGCCTTTGTGGTGGACAGGGAAGGTGTAATTCGTTACGCCGAGGTATCAGAAGATGCAAAGGTTATCCCCGATTTTGATGCTGTGAAGAAATGCCTGGAGTCACTCAGTTAGAATTGCAATAACTCGAGACTCCCCTTAGCGATGCAATTGCTGAAGGAGGAAAATCAGTTATGATCACGGTCACGGATACCGCAGCCGGAAAGATCAAGTCCTTACTGGACCGAGAAGGACACCCTGATTTCGGATTGCGAATGAAGGTTATTGGCGGCGGATGCTCGGGCCTTCAGTATCAGATGGGATTCGAAGACGCTCCCGGGGAAGATGACAGCACCATTGAGACACACGGAGTCAAACTCTTCGTTGATATGAAAAGTGCACTGTATCTTGCCGGGTCTCAGCTGGACTTCGACGACGGGCTGATGGGGTCCGGGTTTCAGGTTAAGAACCCGAACGCAACGAATCAGTGCGGTTGTGGAGAATCATTCAGTGTGTGAGGTCCGCTGTAACAGGCGATAAACCTTTTGGTAAAGGCTGTACGAGTGAGCTCTATTTTGAACATAATAGCTTTTTGCAGGATCCTTTGGAACCCATCTCCGGTGGTCCGTCTTGACGCCTGGAGGCGACGAATCGTAGGGTGGTGCGGACGATGTGTGGGGCACGCTAACCTGGACCTTAATTTTGATTACAGCAGGAGGCTTCGATGGCACACTGGATACAGGAGGCTCCAATGGCACTTGAACCTTATACACTATGGATTGCCATTGCCAGTGCCTTCCTCCTTTTTGGATTTGGATGGTTTTTGTGCGCCAGAATCAACGCCAGGAAGATTCGAGAAATCGAATTTCAGACCGAACGGCGCGTATCGAAGCTGGTCGACAAGGCCGATCGTGACCGCAAGGCGACTTTCCTGGAAGAAAAAAACAGGTGGTACGACACAAAACGGAAATTCGAAAGGGAATTCGAAGGGAGAAGAAGAGAACAGAATCGTCTGAGTGAGGAGTTGAGGGACAAGGAATCAGGCGTTTCTGAACAGGTTGAAACCGTTCGCCAGAGGGACAAAGAACTGACCCGATGGGAGCGGGAAATGAAGCAGAAGGAAGGAAAGCTGGATCGAAAGCAGCAAGACCTGGATGAGGTATTGACGGAGCAGCGTGCGCAGCTCGAACGCATTTCAGGCATGAATGTGGAACACGCGAAGGAAATGCTCCTGGAGAAAATCGAAGCCGATCTCCATCGGACTGCCACTGCAATGGGCAGGGAGATCATCGATCAGGCAAAAGAAAGATCCGAAAGAGAATCGAAACGAATCATCGCACAGGCAATCGAGCGATGCTCAACAGATCAGACTGTCCAGTCTTCGATATCGGTAGTCGCCCTTCCGGATGACGACATCAAGGGCAGAATCGTTGGCAAAGAAGGACGAAATATTATCGCCTTCGAGGCTGCAACGGGTGTCAAGGTCATTGTAAATGACACCCCGGAAGCGGTTGTGCTTTCTAGTTTCGACCCGGTCAAGAGAGACGTAGCACGTCTCGCGATGGAGCAGCTTGTAAAAGAAGGCAGAATCAACCCCAGCAGGGTCGAGGAGGTTGTAGCCGACTGTGAACACCAGATCGAGGGCCTGATCGAAGAGGAAGGTCGTCAGGCCGTGAAGGAAGTCGGTTTGGACAACATGCATCCGGAGCTTGTCAAGCTGCTTGGCCGTTTGAAATACAGAACAAGCTACGGCCAAAGCATGCTTGGGCACGCGAAGGAGGCGGCATTTCTTGCCGGGGCAATGGCTGCCGAACTGAGATTGGACGAGAAACTTGCGCGCAGATGCGGCATGCTGCACGATCTTGGTAAAGCCGTAGATCACGAGCAAGAAGGTACTCATATGGACATAGGGGTAACCCTCGCGCGCAAATATGGCGAGGGGAAAGAGGTGGAAAATGCCATGCTCTATCACCATGAGAAGGCAGAGGCCACTACCCCGATTTCATTTCTTGTTGCCGCTGCCGATGCAATATCCTCCTCCCGTCCGGGAGCAAGAAGGGACGATGCCGAAGGGTATGTGAAACGTGTGCGGGATCTGGAAGATATCGCACAATCGTTCACCGGCGTGCGGGATGCCTACGCAATCAATGCCGGTCGTGAGATTCGTGTGATGGTAAATGCGGGAAGGATCGACGACGAGCGCGCAAAAACACTTTCATTCGAGATTGCTCAACGGATTCGGGATGAAATGACGTATCCTGGAGAGATCCAGGTTACGGTGATTCGACAGACCATTTCAAGCGAATGGGCAGGGCGGTCCAACAAGCGACGCAAGGGCAGGTCCCGGAATAGAAAAGGAGATAGGAAATATGATAAAAGTAGGTCACGAAATGACGCTGACCGAAAAAATGTATCTTCCGGCAATAACAAAGGGGCTGTCGTTAACCTTCAAGCATCTGCTGGGAAAGAAGGTAACGATGCAGTATCCGGAAGAGACGTGGGAAAAGCCGGAGGGGTACCGCGGCCTGCACAAGCTAACGAAGGATGAGCAGGGCCGACCTAAATGTGTAGCCTGTTATATGTGTGCTACTGCCTGCCCGGCAGATTGCATTACCATTGAAGCCGGGGAAGCGCCTTGGGCGGACCGTGAGAAATTTCCCAAACGTTTTGAAATAGATATGTTGCGGTGCATTTTTTGCGGGATGTGTGTTGAAGGCTGTCCCGAGGATGCCATTGTGATGACGGAGCGCACCGAGTTGGCTGCAGAAAGCCGATCCGAGTTGATCTACACGAAGGAAATGCTGCTCGAAGTTGAGGACCGGGTGACGTTGACGCCTCCCAGGAAACCGTTGGACGTTGCTCACTGAGCAGGTTCCCAGAATGCCAGACACCTATTCCGAAATCGTACTGGATCACTTCAGCAATCCGCGAAATGTGGGTGTGCTCCTCGATTCAGATGGGGATGCCAGGGTGGAGAATCCGGTCAACGGGGCTACTCTGGAACTGTATCTGAATATCGCTGAGGGACGAATAAACCAATCGGCTTTCAAATCTCTGGGATGTACCGCTACAATTGCCGCGGGCTCGATGGTGACGGAACTGATCAACGGGCAGACCGTCCAAGATGCAGGGGCAATCACCCGGTTTGATATCGAGGCCGCACTCGGAGGATTACCACCTACCCGAAAGCACGCCGCCTCTCTGGCTGAGGATGCAATTCGGGCCGCCATTGCCAATTACCAGGCAAGAGTGGTGGGTTGAATTGGTCAACGGGTGGGAACATCAGAACGCACAGAAGGGCAGGGCACACCTGTGTCCTGCCCTTCTGTGATATAATCGCCGATGGAATATTCGACACGCAAGGACTTGACTGTAAAGGTAAAGGATCTGGCCATGTCTTCGGGGTTCGACCTCGTGGGCATCTGTTCCGCCGATCCGCCCGACCACTGGGCATTTTATCTGGACTGGCTGGACAAGGGATATTCGGGCGAGATGCACTATCTGAACCGCAATCTGGAACGGCGGTCCAGTTTGCACGAGATCCTTCCTGAAGCAAAATCCGTTGTCTGCGTGGGTCTAAATTATGAACCAGCGCAGGTGGATACCCGGGCAGATGATCACGCTCGCGGGCTGATCTCCCGATACGCGCGAGGCGAAGATTATCACGAGGTGATGGTAGAAAAACTCCAGCGTCTCTTTGAACAGATCCAGACGCAGGTGCCTTCCGCAAAAGGGAAGGTTTATGTCGATACAGGACCGGTACTGGAGCGAGATTTCGCAGCAAGAGCAGGATTGGGATGGTTTGGTAAACACACGAATCTGATCCATAAACGGAAGGGATCCTGGTTCTTCCTAGGTGAAATTATCCTGTCACTGGATCTGGTAGTCGATGCGCCTGTCACAGATCACTGCGGCACCTGTACATTGTGCATGGAAGCGTGTCCAACCGAAGCCATACCAGAGCCTTTCGTGATTGACTCCACACGGTGTATCTCCTACCTGACGATCGAGTTGAAGGGACCCATCCCGAGGGACCTGAGGCAGGGGATGGGCAGTTGGGTGTATGGATGCGATATTTGTCAGGAGGTCTGTCCGTGGAACATCAAACACGCCACACCAACCGAGGAACCCGCTTTTCAAGCGCGTGAGGGATTGGAAAACCCGGTTCTGAGCGATCTCTTAATGATGGATCAGCAGGAATTCAGTAAGAAGTTCAAGGGCAGTCCCATCAAGAGGACGAAGCGCCGGGGATTACTGCGCAATGCGGCAGTGGCCTTGGGCAATACAAAAGACCCCCGGGGAATTCCTGCGCTCTCGAAGGCGTTGACAGATGATGAGCCGCTTATCCGACAGCACGCAGCGTGGGCTCTTGGGAGAATTGGTGGCGATCTTGCAAGTGGTATATTGAGGGACGCACTGGATGTGGAGCAGGATCCTGACGTATTAGACGAAATAACGCAGTCACTGAATGATTTAGTCGGAACGAAATCCGATTCAGACTCATGAACCAAAGGAATCGAGCTTGGCGGAACTGGATCTTTTAGAAATTCAGACCATCGATAACGCGCCTTCCGTGCAGACAGGCAAGCGGGTCTATATCGAGACGTATGGCTGTCAGATGAATGTCTCCGATACCGAACTGATGATGGGCGTACTGATCGAAGCGGGTTATGTCCACACGAGTCGCCCTGACGATGCGGATGTGGTCCTGCTGAACACCTGCGCCATTCGTGAAAAAGCCGAGGATCGGATCGTGGGACGTCTCTCGCAGTTGAGTCACTTGAAAATGAGCAGTCCAAATCTCCTGCTGGGTATTAGCGGGTGCATGGCCAAGCACCTTGCTGAAAAACTTCTGGACCAGATGCCATATGTAGATCTTGTGATTGGACCGGATTCCTATCGCAGATTGCCCGCATTGATCGCAGAGGCGCAGGATGAACCTGCCATGGATGTGAGGCTGGACAGAGAGGAAGGCTATCTGAACCTTGATCCGAAGCGCGGTGAGGGAACCAACGCCTGGATCACTGTTATGCGGGGGTGCGACAAGTTCTGCACTTTCTGTATCGTTCCTTACGTCAGGGGCAGGGAACGAAGCGTTTCGGCAGATGAGATTCTCCGCCAGGTGGATGTTGCGGCCTCCGAGGGTTACAAAGAGATCA
>CAVOEZ010000301.1:0-5733 GCA_963694355.1 Latescibacteria bacterium UBA2968
TACCGGGTCGACCGGAAATTCTAGTCGGGGTACAACCAGGGGACCCGTTGAATGAGGTCATCCCTCTGGTTTTCCATCATCACCTCGATCACTGTAGGCCCCCGCAGCCCGATCGTATCAGAAAAGACCGGAAGGAAACGATCCGGCTCCTCCACTCGAATGCCTCTCGCTCCCATCGACCGTGCCCAATCTGAGAGGTTGGGGGTTCGCATGTCGGTGTCGATCGTCCTTCCGTCAAAGGTTTTCGCCTGTGACCCCCGAATGGCGCTCAGGCTACCATCATTGATGACGACACAGATCACACCGATTTCGTGTTCTGCCATAGTTGCGAGTTCATACGCTGTCATCTGGAAACCGCCATCGCCACAAAACGCAGCGACTTGAGTCTCGGGATTGGCAAGTTTGGCACCCAACGCAGCTGGCAAGGAGAAACCAAGCGTTACAGAATGACAGGGATACATGAATGTACGCGGCAGGCTCACAGGGTATTCGTCGAAGGATCTGTAGCCGATGGAAGTGACATCGACCGAAATGATGGCATCATCATCCATCACGTCCCTCATGTCTGACAGTATGGGTAGGGACGGCCGATCCTGCTGAATGCGCGACCTGTGTTCTGAAAGGCCGTTCCCCCAGGAAAACTCCGGTTTCAGTTCGAGCATCGCCTTGCCAAGATCCGGGAGGGTGTTTCTCAAATGCCCAATCACACCGGCATCCACTTCGTATTCGCGTCCGATTTCGGAGGCATCCGGGTCTAGCTGAACACGTATATCGGGCAAGTCCATCGTCCATCCTGAGGTGTCGATCTGTGTGAATCTGCAGCCGATGACCAGGACGCCATCGGCTGCCGCCAGGATTGTTTTGCCCAATTTCCCTCTGCAATGTCCTGCAGAGAGCGGATGTCTATCTGGGAATGCACTTTTTCCGAGCCTGGTGAGGACCACAGGTATCTTCATCGCTTCAGCCAAGTGAAGAAGTTCCCCCGAGGCAGAGGCGGTGAGGACGTTGCCACCCGCCAGAATCACCGGGCGCGACATCTTACACGCGGTTTGCGCGGCAAGCCGCAAGTTCTCGGTCTCGGTGGTTGGAACCGGCGCTTCAACATATGTCGGGATCTCAACGGTACCTTCCATTGCCGCGACATCGGTGGGCAATTCCAAAACGGCGGGACCCGGTCGAGGTGCCCGCAATGCTTTGAATGCGCCTGTCACCGCGGCCGGGATTTCTTCGATGGTTTCGGGACGGGCAAAGAACTCGACGATCGGACCGAAGAAAGCAGATTGGTCGAGACCGTGAAAACACTTGCTCCGGGCTCTCCCATTAAATGCTACCTCGGTGCCACCCGTGACGAGCAGGACAGGCACACAATCTGTATGGGCGTCCACAATTCCAGTGGCGGCATTGGCGGCGCCAGGACCGGGTACAGTAAGCGCGACGCCGACCCGACCAGAGGACCGCGCGTAGCCGTTGGCGATGAGGGTTGCGGCCTGTTCATTGCGGATCAGATAATGTTGTATACCATGGGTACCGAGCAGCGCGTCGTACAGGTGAATGTTCTGATTACCCGGCATTCCAACGATGCAGTCTACGTTCTGTGCCTTCAGGCACTGGATGAGTATCTCGGCACCTGTCATCCGAGGCTCCCTTCGGTGAGGGTATCGATTTTCGGGAATACCGCTCTGGTGGTTACAGGAAAGTCTCCCGGCTCACAGATCTGGCAGATCTGCACATCTCCTCTGGCACTCATCAGCATGTATGCTTCGTGGAAGCTGAGTCCGAGTCGCTTCTCCAACAGCAGACACATCTCTTCGGCGGCAATTCGCAAGGCCTGGGCAGGATCCACGTGGTCACCGGTAGTTACCCAACAGTCCGGTGTCTCGATCCACGGTCTGCTGACAGGTGTATTCTTGCAGAGATGGATACGTACGGTGACCTCTGCACAAATCTCGAGCCCGATCATGGTGATCTCACCATCGCCCATCGAGGCGTGAACATCGCCGATTCCAAGCAGGGCACCCGGCACGGACACGGGCAAATGAACGGTGGCGCCCGTGGTGATATACCGGTTGTCCATGTTGCCGCCGTGAGGGCCCGCAAGACCCGTATCTCTTCCTTCACCCTGGGGAGCGGTGCCTATTACGCCGACCATTGGCCGAATGGGGAAATGGATTTTGTCGCTGAACAGAACGCGACCCTCCGAAACCGGCACAATTCTGGTCGTATATCCCCGGGTTTTGTGTGCAAGCAGTCCAACGCCATCCTTTACTGCCAGAAACCCCGAATCAGCCAACTGGATGTCCAAAATTTCAACGGAGAGGCTGTCACCCGGTTCCGCGTTCTCAACGGCAATGGGTCCTGTCGCAGGGTTATGTCCAAGGGGATGACGGTGATCGAGCAGGTCTGTTTCCGATACGATGGTACCCGTACGCGCATCATAGGTCTGGAGGCACACGGTATCGCCGGATGCAACCGTGAGTGCAGGTTCATGAAGCTTGTCCATCGTGTAAACGATCTGTTCGCGTGTCAGTTTTTTCAAGTCAAGATCTCCAGAATCGACAGTAAGTCAGGAGGGACAGATTGTCTGAGCATCGGCGAATTCAGCAGTTTGTATCTTCGGATACCCGGTATTTCTCGATCGCGTCCTCGTCCAGCTCGATGCCCAGACCCGGTCCGTCCGGTACCTCGGCATATCCTTCTTTCACAAGGGGATGTTTGAGCAGGGAATGCTCGTGCACAAAATTGCCACACAGATCGCTGCCAAGTGTGCAGTTTGGAACTGCCGCGGACGCATGGAGACGAAACGCATCGAATATCCCGAGGTCCACATTCGATGCCTGCCAAACCGGTAAGTCCACTGCATCGGCGATTCTCGCCATATCGAGAAATCTCCAGTCCGAGGGTGCAATGTTTATGGCATCCACTGCCCGGTGGCTGATCGCCTCGATCACCTGCGCGGGTCTCTGAAGGTGGGGCGCAACGATCACATCTGCGTTCTCCTTCAGACTTCGGTATTCATCCCAGTTTGTTTTTGGAAATGGATCCTCGAACACGATATCGAGATGCTCGAGCTTTCTGGCCAAATCCAGGGAAATTTCCAGGGTTTCAAACCGTTCATTCGGGTCGAGCACGATGCGCAAATCGGGAGCTGCTTCGTGAACGGCGAGTGCCCGATCGACCACATTGTGATCCTTTGCCGCACACTTCATTTTGATGCCCTTGAACCCCTGGGCATGAGCACGTTTCGCTGCAGCTGCAGATGCCTGGGGACTCATTCTGGAAATCCAGTAATCCACCAGGACCCGGTGTTGGAGTTTGCCACCGAAGATACGGCAGAGGGGCCATTCTACGGCTTTCCCGATCAGATCCAGCAAGGCGATCTGGTAGCCCTGGCCGCCCAGATTGCGCGGTTCGAATTCAAGCGGGTCTCTTCCCACAAGATCGGCAGGTTCATTCCCTCCACTTCCATAATAGGGCATCGTCATCCCAATGCCTACCAGTCCCTCATCGGTGTGAATTCTCAGTACATCCTGTCTCCTCTTCCCGATGGACTGCGGGTAGGCAGTGTTGAATTCTTCAAACTCAGGTGAAGGCAGGATGCCCGGCAGGAACGGGACACAGATCGGCGTGCGTTGTAATCGTGTGATTTTCATAGATGTGCTCCACCAGGGGGCGAAGGGTTATATCTTGAGTAGAATAGGGATTCGCACAAAGGCATGTTTTGGTTATATTCCCTGTGCCGGTGTTCATCCATTCCTGGAGACAAGATATGAAAAATAGGGTTCAGAAGCAGTGGAATTTCATCTGGTGTCAGTTGAAATTCATCGCCGTGGTATCCTGGATTGTCGTGACTGTTGCGGGCTGCGGCTCCAACCCTCTTGAAACTACGGAGGAACGTTTCATCCAGCAGCCTGGCGTCCACAGACAATTGCTGGCGCCAAGCAATATGCGATACACAATAGGAGTTCCACCTGGTTACACAGGCAACGAACCTGTGCCGCTTATCCTGGCGCTCCACTACGGAGGTGAGGTGACGCCCTTCTATGGCGGTGACTACCTGAATATTCTGGTGGGCCCGGCTCTTCAGGATCTGGGTGCGATCATGATCGCTCCCGATGCCGGGGCCGGGGGGGGCTGGACCTCGGCTCAAGCGGAGACCAGCGTAATTCAGTTGCTGGATGCGGTAGAGGCGAACTACAACATCGACCCCAAGAAACGGCTGGTTACAGGATTCAGTATGGGTGGCAGGGGTACGTGGCACATCGCTTCACGGCATCAGGATCGGTTTACCGCCGCAATTCCAATGGCAGCAAGGCCGGACTCAGCCATGTTGGATGTGGAATGGCGGATCCCACTCCTTGTGATTCACAGTCTTGCGGATGAGGTCGTTGCCTTTGGTCCAGTGCAAGCGATGATTTTGGCCTTGATCGAAAAAGATATCGATGTCAATATGATCATCGTTTCCGAATTGACCCATTTCCAGACTCAGGGGTTTGTTGCGCCCCTCGAGGCGGCGGTCGAGTGGCTGCAGGGCGTCTGGGCGGAATAGGGAGCAAGTATGTCCGCATTGCTGGTCGGTTACGATGTAGAGGCGTTTGCTATCGGAGAGGGGCTTGCCCGGATTGGCGACCACGGTTTTCCCGAGGCCCTCGATCCGGCTTCGGCCCGCAAGGCTCTCGATGTGATTCGGAGAAACCACGAACGCTACGAGGTACCAGCCACGCTATTCATCTGCGGCCGAACGCTGGTCCATTCTGTAGATGTGTTCATACCATTTGTGAACCATCCTCTTTTCGATATTCAGCAGCATACCTACAGCCATACCCTTTTCAAGGAAGATCATTGGAAAGGGGGGAGTTTTATCGCTTCGCCTCCGGAAGCTCTGGCGTTCGAGATTGGCATGACCTCCGAGGCGTTCAGAAAATATCTGGGTGTAGAGGTACAGGGACTCAGAACACCTCATGGCTATTACAAGGGCTTGACTGACCGTCCGGATCTGCTGAAGATACTCTGCGATGCAGGGATCCGGTATGTGAGTTCCTGGGCGCGAAATGCGGCGGGAGGTAACCCGACCCCGATGTCTGTTCAGCCCTTCTGGTATTCAGACCAGGGACACGCCGATTTGCTGGAGATTCCTTTTCAGCACTGGCTCGATGCGGTTTGGTTCGAGGCGAATGGAAGATCCCGGGGCGAGGCGTTTGGAGAAGTATTGAAGGATGGATTGGACGAGGCGATCAGCCAGAATCTGGTATACGGCGCCTGCTTCCACGATTGGACAATGCTTCGTTATAGAGAGGAAGAGACGGGGTGGGTTGCCGCACTCCTGTCGCACGCTGCTGCGTCCGCTACCGAGGTCTTGACGTATACCGCCTATTACGAGCGCATGCGATCCGGTGCAAGTGCATAGATTTCCGCACAAAAATGGAAACAGCCGCACTGATATTCAGTGCGGCTGTTTTTATACCCGGACGAGCCCTCACAGATCGGTCACACCAAGCGCATTGTCCCGGAACATTAACCGTGAAAGTCTTCGGGATGAAGTCGGTTTCGCAGTTCTTCTTCAGCGGCGTCCCAGTCTGCAGTTGATGAAAGGGGCTTGACGGTTACTCCGGGTGACGGCTCGGGGTAAAGGATTCGGGATGCCTTCGCTTTTTTTAATTTCGCGATCACAGGCTCGGGGTCCGGAGCAAGCGCAATGATTGTTCCTCCGCCTCCGGCTCCAGCCAGCTTCGCGCC
>CAVOEZ010000302.1:0-5729 GCA_963694355.1 Latescibacteria bacterium UBA2968
TCTTTTTCCGACCGCTGCGTGAACAGGCGGATCGCTTTCTGATGCCGGTGCACCGCCCTCATTTGAAGGTGGTTCCAGCGCGACTCGGAAATCGATCGGGACTGATCGGAGCTGCGGCTCTGGTGATGGAGGCGCAGCTTGGCGTTTGATCCTGAGGAAGCAATTTTGGTACTGTCCAAGTGTGACAAGAAGCTGGGCAGACTCATCAAGCGAGTTGGACCCTTTCGCCGGGAGCGCCGGGGCAAGGTAGATCCCTTTCAGAATCTGATGCACGCGATTATCTATCAGCAGCTTTCGGGCAAGGCGGCCAATGCCATTCACGGCCGGGTGGTTGCGCTGTTCGACGAAGGTGATGGACCGACTCCGGACGTACTGCTCGAACTTCCTGACCAAGACCTCAGAGATGCGGGGATGTCCAGAGGCAAGATCGCTTCTCTGCAGGATCTGGCGAGGAAGATGCTGGACGGCACGGTGCCTTCGGCCAGAAAACTCAGGCGCATGACAGATGAGGAGATCGTCATCCGGATCACAGAAGTGAGAGGGATCGGCGAATGGACGGTTCAGATGATGTTGCTGTTCAATCTGAGACGTCCCGACGTGATGCCTGCGGGCGATCTGGGTGTCCGGAAGGGATTTCAGCTGACGTATGGTCTGGAGGAGCTTCCGAAGCCGGAGGCTGTTATGGAATACGGTGAGCGTTGGCGGCCTTATCGTTCGGTGGCCAGCTGGTATATGTGGCGGGCGCTTGAACTCGATGATTGATACAGAAGGGAGCGGGAGATGAGTTTCAAGACCACAGATCTGTGTGACGCGTTCGAGGACGAGGTGCAGATTGCCGAACCCATTTTCCGGGATTTCGGAGGCATCAAGACCTTTGGCGGATTGATCGTAACAGTGAAGGTTCACGAAGACAATGTGCTGGTTCGCGGTCTGCTGGAGACCGAAGGCGACGGGCGGGTACTGGTGGTGGACGGGGGTGGTTCCACCGCTTGCGCATTGATCGGCGATCAGGTCGCGCAGATCGCATGTGACAGCGGTTGGTCCGGTATCGTGATGAATGGGTATTGTCGCGACTCGACGGATATAGCGGGTATCCAGGTGGGTCTGAAGGCTCTGGCTACTCTGCCGAAACGGAGTGGAAAAGAGGGCAAAGGCGCGAAAGATGTTCTGTTGTATTTTGCAGGGTTGGTGTTCCGGCCCGGAACCTATCTTTACGCAGATGAAGACGGGATACTGGTGGCAGAGCGGGATTTGCTCAATGCCTGACCGCCGGATCAATCATGAAGCCGGAATCGGAGAAATCACACGATGAATAGATTGACAGTATTCAGATGGTTGACCTGCAGCGCACTGGTATGTGCCCTGGCTGCGTGCGGAGGAGATTCTTCTACCGACGACACACCAAGCGGGACACCGCCGACACTGGTTACGGATTCAGAATACACAACAACGGGCTCGGGGCTGAAATTCTTCGATCTGACACCGGGAACAGGAGCGAGTCCAACCACGGGTCAGTCCGTGCAGGTTCACTATACGGGTTGGTTGACGAACAGTGTCAAATTCGACAGTTCCCGGGACCGGAATCAACCGTTCGTATTCGTGATTGGGACGGGTCAGGTGATCGCCGGATGGGATGAGGGTGTCGCCACCATGAAGGTGGGCGGGAAGCGGCAACTTGTGATTCCCGCGGCGCTCGGGTATGGTGCGAGAGGTTCGGGTGCAATTCCTGCAAATGCGACACTGATCTTCGAAGTGGAACTGCTGCAGATTCTTTGAACACAGGAGGTATAAAGATGGCCGACTCGGCGTATCGAGCCGGGATTGTTGGGCTGGGGTTTATCGGCGGTGCGGACCAGGTGTCGGGAGACGCATTGGGGCAGCGAGTGGAAGACCTGGACGGGACGCACGCAGACGCGTTTTTGAATCACGCCCGTGTAAACCTGTCTGCCGGATCCAGCCGGGACGAAGGCAGGCGGGGCCGGTTCGAAAAACGGACGGGCGTGAAGACGTATTCCGACTGGGCGGAGATGCTCAAGACGGAATCTCTGGATCTTGTGGGTGTGGCGACGTATGCCCCGGTACATTCGGAAATCGTAGTGGCCTGTGTTAAAAATGGCGCAAGGGCGATTTTTTGCGAGAAGCCGATTGCCACCAATATGCGTGACGCAGACCGAATGCTTCAGGCGTGTGCGGATGCGGGTGTTCTGCTGGTGATCAATCACAATATGCGATTTCATCCGAACTGCAGGCGGCTGAGAGATCTGGTGGTCGACGGAGGTCTGGGCGAGTTGACGTCTGCAAGTTTGCAGTGGGGAAGCGGCCGGCTCGGAAATGTGGGCACGCATATGATAGATGCCATTCAGATGCTTACCGGGCGCCCCCTGGAAGCGGTGTCGGGACATCTGGATCTGGCGGGTAAGCCGGACTGCAGGGGTGAGGCGTTCAGAGATCCAGGCGGCTGGGGAATGCTGCGGTTGGGCGGCGGATTGATCTGTACAGTGGACGCGGCGGATTATGCGGCACTGCCTCCGTCGATCTGTGTGAACGGGACGGAAGGCCGATCCAGATTGAGCGCGAAAGAGGTAACGGTGGATTACACCGACGGACGCAAGGAACACTGGCCTGTGGAGGATGACGGGATGTCGTCGATGGATCGGGCGACAGGGGAGATTGTGGAATGGTTGGACAGTGGCGATGGATTCCCCTATGACCCGGTCGAGGCGGTTCGGACTCTGGAGGCGATCATTGGATTTCATGCTTCCCACGCGAGGAACGCTGCCTGGACGGAGCTGCCCCTTTCCGGGACGGATCGGGATTTGGAAGTTCAGAGCGGCTGAGGAATTTTTGAATATGCAAGGTGACGGCGGGCGAGTGTTTCTCGCCCGTTTTTCTTTAACTCAGCAATGGAGATTGAGATATGATCCTACCCGGACTCGTACTTCCTGACGACACGCAGGAGAATTGGGAGGTGAGACGCGAACTGATTCGGAAACGGATCACGGATTTCCAGGGCGAAGTGTGTCAGGCCCCTGTGGATCTGGATGTGGAAGTGCTTGGAGAAGAGGACTGTGGATCCTACGTGCGGAAGAAGGTCTCCTATATGATGGCGGAGGGGGATCGGTCTTTCGCCTACCTGCTGATGCCGAAGGAGATCGAGCAGCCAGCGCCTGCTGTGATCTGTTTTCACGGGACGAATACGCTAGGCAAGGATATCATGATCGCCGAGTCGCCCGAGACGCGAAACAGAAATTACGCAGAGAAGCTGGCCGAGCGAGGATACGTGTGCCTGGCGCCCGACTTTTTCTGTGCGGGAGAACGGCTGGCCGAGGGTGAGCTGCCGTATGACAAGAACCCGTTCTTTGAACGCTTTCCAAAGTGGTCCGCCCACGGGAAAGGGGCGTATGACGGCGCACGGGACGTGGACTATCTGTTGACGCTGCCCGAGGTGGACGGGAAGAGGATCGCTACGATCGGCCATTCGCTGGGTGGGGACCGAGCGGTTCACACGGCGGTTTATGATGAGCGAATCGCCTTGGTGGTCTGCAGTTGCGGTCTATGGCCGCATTTTGGATATCACAAACGCGCAATGCACGCGACGGGATATATCAAAGGGTGGGAGGACAAGAACCCGCTGGCCAATTTGCGCTTCAAGGAATATGCACGTGAGTTGAAGGATTATCCCTACGAGGTTCACGAGATATATGCGATGATTTCACCGCGTCCGCTGCTGCTCACCTATGGGTTCACAGACAGCAATACCAACAATCTGGTGATGAATCACGAGGTGATGGAACACGTGCACCAGCTCTACAAATTTCTGGGGAAAGAACACCACTTCGCGCATTTGTTTCACGGGGATGGGCATGATAGCTTGCCGTGGGTTCAGGAGATGATGTATGGGTTTTTGGGGAGGTATTTGAAGGGGGATGGGTAGGGGAATAAGGGAACCGGTAATGTGAATTAAGGCTGATATAAAGAGTTAGGCGAAAGCGCTCACCCTCAACCAAGAAAAACTTTTGGCACACAAAAACAAAAACCCACAATTCCAAAATGATTGCGGGTTGATAGAAATTACGATATGCTCTGTAATTATTTACGTCTTTTGATAAGGTGTAATGACGTTCTCCAACATTGGAAAATGTTTCTTGTTCAACGTGACCAATTTTGCTTGTCGAATATCAGCCGTTGCTGCAATTAGAGCATCTGCCAAACCAGTACCGTGACTCTTGTTATAATCCCTGCGATATGTGCCACCTCTAATAGCGATCTCCCGATTAACAGGCACGATTTCAAAAGCTTTCAGGAAATTTTCTAAAGCTTCACGCTCTGGTTCATCACGGAGACCAGAATAAAGTTCTGCAACTACAATTGAAGATATCAATAATATCTCTGATAGATTTTCAAGATATTGTACCACATCTGATTGATCACGCAAATAATCAATGATGACATCTGTATCAAATAGCAATCGAATAGCTATATTTTACAGCCTGTCCCATTCGCGTCTTAGTTCCTCAGGTGAAGGTAAGTCTGTTCTGTTTTTCCATATACCACGCGCACGCTGTAGCAGAACTTGCCGATCTTCTTGTTGAAACTGAGAAATCAAATCTTGAATTGTATCACGTAACAATTCATCCTGGCTTTTGCCCCTCTGCCGTGCGAGGGTCAAAAGAGAATCGTTTTCTTGATCGGTTAGGTCAATATGAAGAGTAGCCATATGATTTCCTTTTTAGATGTCTCAAACAATATGTGAAATATAACCCATATCTGGGTATATGATCAAGAGGATAATAATCCAAAAAAAGCAGATTTATGTGGCGTGTGCTGTTTTTATGCCCTGAATGTATCTTGATCGACGCGAATCTCCCAATGCGCCTTCGGCTAACAAACCATTGCAGTTCACTTCCCCACAACCACTCAACCCAAATGGCCGCAAGTTATTCATTAAGCTGATGGATAAAGTCCTGATCACTTCTTCAATGTGCGGCCACTATCTGCAATGGTGGCCGTCAGCCCACATGTTGTTCTTTTAGAAGAATAGATGTGGGAGCCAAAACACCGAACCACCCCATTTAGACCTTGTTCTTTGAAGGAGTGAGTCATGCCCGCTGAAGTGGAGCTGGTCAAATTAGAGGAATCCCAAATTCAGCAGGCTGGGGAGATGATGGCCCGATCTTTCTTTGACGATCCCCTTGTTCAATATGTGTTACCGAATGAGGAAGATCGGAGAGAATTGTTACCGTTACGCATGATTCCTTTGATTCGGTACTGCGTTCTTTATGGCTCAGCCTATACAACGGCAGGAAACTCCACCGCTGTAGCTGTTTGGCTACCGCCAGACCAAACACACATGACAGAAGAAAAGATCAAGCAGGCAGGCTTAGATCAAATAGTCAAAATAATCGGCCTAGAAGCATTGCATTGCTTTGAGACGGTGAACGAATACGTAGAGGCATTTCATTTAAAAGAAGGGCCCGAACCACACTGTATCTGGCACTCATCGGCGTGGATCGACAATTCGACGGCAAGGGTTTGGGCAGTGCCTTGTTGCAGCTCATTCATGAACGCGCTGATGAAGAAGGACAGCCGTCATGGACTTGGACAGTCGGGGTACAGAACCTGACATTTTACCAGTGCAACGGCTACCGGATCGTAACTGAAGGAGTAGAACCAACAAGCAACATCCGGTTTTGGACTTTTAGGCGCGACCCATTGAAGTGAAACAGAAA
>CAVOEZ010000303.1:0-5725 GCA_963694355.1 Latescibacteria bacterium UBA2968
TCTATCACGAACATGGCTACCTGGCGATCGATCAGATCACGACATCTGGAGAAGTCGAATCCATTCGCGAGGGGTACGACGAGATCTTCAGCAAAAGAGCTGGCCGGGAAGAAGGAATGGAATACGACCTGGCAGGATCGGATGAGGATGACGCCCGTCCCAAACTGCCACAGATTCTGGAACCGAAGAATTATTCAGAAGCGTTCAGAAATACGCAGTTCGAATCCAACGCAGCGCATATTGCGCGGCAGTTGCTCGGAGAAGGTATAGAACAGCGTGGAAGCCATGCGATTTTCAAACCTGCCGGATATGGTGCACCAACGCCCTGGCACCAGGACGAAGCCTACTGGAATCCTGGAAAGAACTATCACTCGATCAGCGTGTGGATGCCGCTGCAGGAGGCCACACTGGACAATGGGTGCATGCAATTCCTCCCGGGCGCTCAGAAACTGGAAGTCCTGAACCATCACAACATTGGCAACGATCCCAGAGTCCAGGGCCTCGAGCTCGATGACGGACAGGTCGATCTGTCGAATGCAGTTGGGTGTCCGCTTCCGGCGGGTGGAGCCACAATTCACGGAGGCCGTATGCCCCACTACACCTCCGCGAATACATCCGATACGCCGCGAAGAGCCTACATCCTCATGTTTCACGTGCCCCAACCGCTGCGCGATACACCGCGTGACTTCTACTGGCAGAAAAGCACCAGGACCTATGCAGCCGAGAAACGCGAAGCCGCCAAATCGTCCTGACACATTCGATGGTTCCCATACTCCAGGAGAGATAAAATGGAATACAGGATGACACCCGAGGAAGATTATGTGTTCGACGTTTCGGGATACCTGATCCTGAAGAAAGTGCTCTCGCAGGATGAAGTAAACAGACACAGAGCATCCATCGAGGCAAAAGGATCGTCCGGGCAATCGGCTCTCTCCGATGCCTTCCAGAATCTGAGAGATCACCCGGCGCTCGTTTCCTGCGTTCGGCAGCTCGTGGGTGAAAACGCAATTCTGGACAGAGGGCCCTGCCTACTGAAGCACGAGGATCAAAATCTGTCGCTGAACGGCGGCAATGAGCCCAGGGAAGCCTCTCGAAGCTACTATCAGAAGAACCAGGTCCGGTTTTGTCAGGGGCTGAAGGCGGTCTGGGCCCTTTCGGATCTGAATCCCGGAGACGGAGGGTTGGTGCTGGTGCCTGCCAGCCACAAGGGCCAGGTGGCGCCTCCGCCGGAACTCCTGAACGGAACAGAAGACCTCGGGGTCGTGAACCAGCCTTCACTCGAGGCAGGCGACTTGCTCCTTCTTGTTGAATCCCTCATCCATGGTGTTCAGCCCTGCAAATCCAACGCTACGCCATTGCTGGTCGCCTTCGAATACTCGGCAGAGAAGGCAGCGCGCGGTTCCAAACCCAAGGATCCGCCGCCGGACTGGTTGGATGAACTCAACCCGGAGCAGAAAGTGGTAATGGCGGGATCCGGCCAACCGGACGCGGCTACCATCCTGAAATCGAACGGGCGCTCCTGCGTCCTGGAAAACGGCGCCGGCGTCTACCACCCGTCGACCCTCGCTCCCGATCCTGATTGCGGGATCGACAGCAGAGAGTTCTTTCTTTGGGACCTCTGTGGTCACCTGGTCCTCAGGAACGTGATGGATTCCGGGTGGCTTGCATCAGCCAACAGTGCCATCGACGCCTCCAGCGACCGGATCAAGGTAGGTGGCTCGCCGGCCAACGGATCAAACATCCTCGGGGGTACGGGTGTGCCTTCCCTGCACGGCCTTCTGGAATTACCCAAACCACACTGCGATCCCTTTCGGAAAATGATCGCGGATCCGGCCGTCGTTCAGCGCCTGACCTGGATGATGGGAAGTGGATTTCTATTGAGGAACATTCGAGCGATTTGCTCCGTGAAGGGCACAGCTGGACATCGCCTCCACAGCGGGGCAGAACCTGTGCGACCCTCGAATGGTTATCTGATGCAGAATGGGCGGGCATACTGCGAGGCAGTAAATGTAGCGTGGCAGCTTCACGAAGTCGGACCTGCCGATGGCGGGTTCATGTGCATACCCGGGAGTCACAGAGCCGGATATCCTCTACCACCGTCCTTCATCAACTGCGATGAAACAAGATACGTAATCCGGCACGTAGAATTGGCTGCTGGAGATGTCGTGCTCTTCCTGGCCGGAGCGCAGACGCACGGTGCTTATCCGTGGACGAGTGACAAAGGCAGGCGCGCAGTGCTCATTGGATACGGCTCACGCAATATGGCGTAAACCGCGAGTGACCTAAAAGATGGCCTGAAGGGTCAATCCGCGGGCTCCCGGAACCACCACGTCCGACCGGCCGCTTCCTTTCAGGAGGGTTCGCCCGCCACGACGCTTGCTTGCCATCCACCAAATCCAACGCTCGCTTCGATTATCAACGGATCTCCACGATCATCACCTCACCGCAGCCAGCCAGCCGCGAATTGAAGCGGCCTCCCGATGATCGGGGGCAAGCACCAGCACCTTTCTGAATGCCCTCCTGGTCTCCGCGATTCGGTTCATTTTGAGAAAGACAACTGCCAGATTGTAGTGGGCCTCGACGAAGTCGGGTTTCAGTTCGATAGCCTTTGAAAGGTGTTGGATTGCCTCTTCATTCCGCCCCAGCGCGTGGTAAACATTTCCGAGATTCGCGTGCCCTTCCACAAAATCCGTGTTCAAACTGATCGCCCGCTCGTAACTCCGTGCTGCCTGGTCGAATCTGCCCTGCATAAAATGAACATCGCCTGCCAGCGAATGGGCTTCAACGAACTCGGGTCTGTGCTTCACCGCCTCCTCGAAGTGTCTCAAGGCTTCCTCTGGCCGTTGCTGTCCCATCAAACAATTCCCGATTCCGAAGCGTGCCTCCGGCGAGCCCGGCTCGATTCTGATTACAGATTGAAACGCCTGAACCGCCTCGGAATATCTCCCCAGATCGTAAAGTGTATTTCCAAGGTTCAAATAGGCGCCCTCGAATCCTGGATCGAGAGCGATCGCTTTCTTGTAATAAGTCAGTGCCTCCTCGAATTCCTTCAGCGCAAGGTGAGTATTCGCCAGATTGAAATAAACATCACCCACCTCTGGCTGTAAGGCGAGCGCCCGGTTGAACGCCTCTTTTGCCTCCGGAAATCTGCCTTGTCTTGCAAAGAGGTTTCCATAATTCGAATGCGCATCCGCGAACCCGGGCTCCAGAGCGATCGCTCGCTCAAAATGGATCTCGGCTTCTCTCGTCCTACCCAGATCTGTAAGCACATTTCCGAGGTTGGAATGCACTTCCGCCATATCGGGCCGGAGAGAAATCGCCTTCTTGAAGGATGACACCGATGCCGCCTTCTTTCCCTGATTGAACAGCAAGGTTCCTACCGCAAACCAGTGTCTCGGGTTCGCCGGATCCGACTGCAGTGCGGCCTGATAGGCATTCAGCGCCTTCTGCGAATCCCCCTGCTCGCGATAGTAGATCCCCAGCGTCTCCCATCCGTAGGAACCCGCATGTTTCGAAAGTGTGCTCGCTTCCAGCAGATCCTCGAATCTGGAATGCGCGCGTTCCGCATCCGAATTCGTATACACCCAGCCGCACAGATGCAACAACGCCGCCATACAGATGACATACCCGGTGCGAACCAATCTACCCCGGTTCCCCTCACGTGTAATCAACTGATAAGCCGCCCAAACGGTAAGGGGAAGTGCAGGAATTGAAAGCACATCCCAGTCTCGAAAGGCGCCGATCTCGGGATTCACCAGAACAACCAGCAGAAGCGGGGCTCCAGCGACGACGAGGAGGAAGGTATTCGTGGAATCGCTCTTGTCTATTCGAAACCCAACCATCGCAAGCACAAGAATTGCGCCGGGGGAGGACAGAAGAAACTGGTTCAAAAGATCCAGCAGGTGACCGGTGGAGAACATCCCATAGGGCTGATAGAAATTAGAATCTTTAAACAAGGGGAGCAGGTGAGAGCGACCGGCCAGATCGAGTAGAGAGAAAGGCGAAACACCGATCAGCAGTAAGGCAACAAAAAATGTCCCGGATGCGGCCAACATCGGAAGAAGCGCTTGTCCCCACCTGGATCCCATATGCCCGGTCATCTGTTCGCGCTGGCGAGGCCACAGGACAACCATCAAGGAAGGTGCGAATGAAATCATGGAGAAGTGAATCGCCGTCAGAAATCCAAGCGCGATGGCAGGAAAGATGGGCGACAACTCACCTTGGAGTGCGCGGTAGCCGAGCAGGATGTAAACCAGCATACCGGGGAACAGAAGCGCGTAATTTTCCACATAACCGAAAAATACCTGAACATACCCGCCCGTCAGGAGAAGGACGAGAATCAGCGAACGCGCCAGTCGATTTGCGCCCAGGCGACCTGAAAGTACGAATGCCATTCCAATGAAAAGACCGCCGGCAACAATGCTCATCACCCGATATGTCGTCTCGGCTGTACCCCATAGGCCCTTGCCGATCCAGTGAACCTGCTTCATCAACCAGAAGGTCAGTGGTGCTCGATCGGACCTGGCCAGGGCTTCCTGTGAGGCGCTCTCCAGTTCCCTGACATAGAGATATCCGTCTCCCAGAAGGTGTACGGCCGAGGTGAAACTTGAGAACATCCCGATCCCGGCAACCACAAGCGCAGCGACTGTGATCGCTCCCGACCGCCTGTTTTTCCACGGGTCGAACCCGATCTTCCGGCATCCATTCAACACCAGATCTCCCGTCCTTGGCACCAGAAGGGACACAGCGAGAATCCCGAACAGGCAGACTGGCCAAAGATCACCATACCGCAGAAAGTCGACACCCCAGAAGGAGATGGGTCCCTCCCATAGGATGGGTACCAGGTGTAGGGCCAGGAAACCACCGGCCACTGCAAGATTCCGCATTGTTCTCTCAGGTGCTTCAGTTGCTTCCACCAGTGCTTCTCCTTTTATGTAGGGCTGTAGAACGCTACAAAAATACAGCGTTTACGATCGAATCACAATTCTGATTCTCATTAGAATCGTGCGGGTTGACGGCCGACATGAGGCGCTATATATTCAGGGCATATCAGACGTCAATATTTAACAGCCTCGACCGAATCTCCGGTTTTGAATACTGAAAGGAATTTTGATGGCAAAAATCGTCTTCATCGGCGCAGGTAGCTTCGGATTCACCCGCGGACTCGTCCGTGACATGCTCACCTTTCCCCTCCTCGAAAACGCGGAAATCGCCCTCGTGGATATCAACAAGGAACGGTTGAGCTTCGCCAAAAGGGCCTGCGAAAAAATCGTCAAACTGGGCAACTATCCAGCAAAAGTCGTGGCAACCACTGACAGGCGTGAGGTGCTCAAAGGAGCGGATGCCGTCTGCGTGACCATCCTGTGCGGGGGAACGGCGGTCTGGCAGCACGACATCCTCATCCCGAAAAAGTATGGCATCGACACGAACGTGGGCGATACGAGAGGCCCCAGCGGCATCTTCCGGGCGCTGCGGACCATACCTACCATGCTGGATCTCTGCAAGGACATGGAGGAGCTCTGCCCAAACGCCATCATGCTCAATTATACAAATCCAATGGCTATGCTCTGCAACGCGATGCAACGAACCAGTTTCATCCAGTCCACCGGACTCTGTCACAGCGTGCAAGGAACATCCCGGATGATCGCCAACTGGGTGGGGGTAAAGCCCGAGAATATGACCTACCTCTGCGCCGGCATCAACCACATGGCCTGGTTTCTGAAGC
>CAVOEZ010000304.1:0-5725 GCA_963694355.1 Latescibacteria bacterium UBA2968
TCAATTATGATACCCCCTCCCCCTCTAAGCGAAGCTGCGCTGGATTGGGTGGCGAACAAGCTGAGGAAGACAAGGGTAGTCAAGCACTGGATCATTTCTTATCTGCTTTCATTTTGTTTGGATGTGGGCAACAGTTGGACATATATAACGTATTCAATCCTTTGAGGCAACCTTCCACCCACATGGGAAATTTGCGTTTTACGACCTCGAGTTTGATGCTCGTTCGTCCGCATCCTCCACGCGCTTGATGAAAGGATCAAAACATGGTAACTCACAGTGTCCCTGAGAACCGGTTACTGGATCCCACCCACCCGTTTCAGCGGACCGATCTTGACCTCGCACGAGAGCGATTCGATAAGGTTTCATGAAATATCTGAAAACATCTACAGGGGGGATGGTGTGTGGGGGGTATCGGAACTGGGTACGGAATATCCACCGGTCTATCGTCATACCGCCTGGCGGATGATTGGATATCTGAACGCCCTCCAAGTGGCGGACAATCCGGTCTATCGGGAACGAATTGCCTCGGGTGCTGAGTATCTGCTGAGCGAACAGCAGGACAATGGCAGCTACCTGTGGTGGTGTTATGAAACGCACGGTCATCCTGACTTCGACCACCTTTTGTATTGTACGGCAAATCCCGGAGTAGCCCTCCTGGAATTGTATAAACTAACCGGAGATGAACGTTTTCTCATGGGATCGACGCGTGCCGCAGACTGGGCTTGCCAGCACGGTATCGCAAGAAACAACAATTACAATTCCTTCGCTGTCTGGCATCTTTGCGAACATTTCAAGGTGACTGAGGATGAGAAATGTCTGGATGCCGCCATCTATCGGAATCGTGAAGGGGGATTTCCCAATCAGCTTTCAAATGGCGCATGGGAAGGGCATAACGCGTGGATTTTCTACCACTCCATTATCGTTCGCGGGTTTGCGGCCCTGTACGGTGTGCTGCCAGATGGTCATCCAGCGAAGGATGATTTGCGTTCCCCAACCCTGAAGGCACTGAACCATCTGATCGAAGAACAGCAGGATAGCGGTCACTTCAGGATGTGCTTCGATCCGGAAGAATGGCAGAAGTCCCGTGAACCTGACAGTCACTATCGAATCTATAATTCGAATGACTTCGATCCCTCGACACTACACGCGCTGGTTTGCATTCAAGATTTTACCGATCTGGACATGAGCAATGCCCTGTACGGGGCGATATGCTCGCCCATGCCAGAAGATCTGACGGAACAGGGGATGAATCACCTTGCCTACGGCGTTGCATATCGCTGGCTGGCGGAACAGTCTGACTCGTCTTCCACGTCAGGGTAACACATAAAAAGCGGGATCATCTCCCAGGAGATGATCCTGAATACTGCAGAACCGGGAAGCCCGGTAGGGAAATCACCCGGTCTCACACCACTGCCGTGCATTCTGAAACATTCTCAGCCAGGGTGAGGCTTCCATTTCGGTTTTCCAACGCTCCGGCATCCACGCCCATTGCCATTTGAGGAATGCACGTTCCGGATGCGGCATCATTGCGAGATGCCTCCCGTCTGCGGAGCACAAGGCCGCGATACCATCCGGCGAACCATTGGGGTTAAACGGGTAGGACTCTGTTATCACAGCACTGTCATCGACATACCTGACAGGCGCGAGGCCCCGCTCGAGCGTTTCCGACAGTATGGACCTGTCCGGGAAATAGGCTCGGCCCTCCCCGTGTGCGACCCAGACACCGAGTGTAGCCCCTGCCATTCCTTCGAACATGATAGCGGGACTTTCCTGAATCTGCACTGTGGAAAACCGGGACTCGAATCGTCCCGAGGCATTGTGAATGAATCTGGGCTGGGAAGTATCGGGAATTCCGTTCCAGGGGACCAGGCCCATAAGTGCCATAAGCTGGCAACCGTTGCAAACACCCAGACTGAACGCGTCGGGCCTGTCGTAGAAGTCTTGAAACTGATCCCAGATTTCCGGATTGAATCGCATTGCACCCGCCCAACCCTTGGCCGAATCCAGCACATCCGCGTAAGAGAAGCCACCGACGAAAACCACGCCCCGGAACTGTTCCAGTTTTACCTCTCCGCACTGAAGGTCGGACATGGTTATGTCCCAGGTTTCGAATCCTGCTGAATGGAATGCGGATGCCATTTCCCTGTCGCCATTGCTGCCTTCCTCACGAATGATGGCAACCCGTGGTTTGGTCTCCTTCTTCATCAGGGCCGGCTTTGTGAGCGCAGGCTTGAAAGGAACTGTGAATGGGGGAGCGGTACGTGTACGGAGGCCCTTTCTCTCCTGCTCCACAGACCGAGAACCGGCCTGCAGAGCCTCCAGATGGAAGCTTGTCTCCTCCCATAAATCGCGCAGGTCTCTCATATCCGCTTCCAGCACTTCGACACCGTTCAATTTGATTTCAACTCCTGGGTCCGATGTGGCTCTTCCAATTGTAGTGCTTGGCACACGAGCCGATGAAAATGCTTTGTGAACATCCTCTTCTACATTGGCAGGGACTTCCACAACGACGCCGAGTTCCTCGGCAAACAGCAGTCGAATGGGATCCGCAAGATCCGGATTTTGCAGGTTTATCCTGATTCCACAGTTGCCCGAAAATGCCATTTCCAGCAACGTGGTGATGAGCCCGCCATCACTGCGGTCGTGACCCGACGAGATCTTTCCTTCTGAAAGCAAAGATTGTAGGACTACGAACGCCCGCTTCAGGAGCCCCGGGTCATTCACATCGGGCGCCTCCTGACCGAGCTGGTTATAGACCTGTGCAAGGGCCGATCCACCCAGGCGATGGTTTCCACACGAGAGGTCCACAAAGATCAAACGACCTTCATCGGGAAGCTTCAAGTCCGGGGTGACCGTTTTTGAAATGTCAGGGCAGGTGACGTAGGCGGAAATCACCAGAGCTCCAGGCGCCTTGACAGTTTCATCCTCTCCGTGCGGTCCTGGCGCAAGCGCTGCCATCGACAGACTGTCTTTGCCACCATCTATGGCGATTCCCAACTGAATGAGCATGTCACACAAGGCTTCCGCAGCATCGTACAGTGCCGCACCCTCTCCGGGAAGTTTCGCGGCCCACATCCAGTTGCCCGAACATTTCACATCTTCGAGTGCGCTAACCTGCGCCCAAACCAGATTCGTCAATGCCTCGGCCAAACTCATTCGTGCCATTGCCGCCGGCTCGATCAGACCAATAATGGGTTGTTCCCCAATTGCCGTTGCCGCCCCGGTTAGACCAAAGTGGCTTTGTGCGATTACAGCAACGTCTGCGGCGGTCAGCTGGAGTGGTCCCACGCACTGCTGCCTCGCGACGAGTCCCGTTACACTCCGGTCTACCTTATTCGTAAGGAACCTTTTGGATCCTACAGAAACGAGTCGGAGAACACGAGACAAGGCGGACTTCACTGTGAGGTTCGCCGGGAGCACAACCGGCTCCAGATGAGGAGCCTCGTGGTCCAGTTCAAAGGTTTTCCGAGGCATATCGCCCAGGACCTTGTCGAGGTCCAGGTTTACCGGTGTGGATCCATCCGTTTCATCATAGAGGATAATCTTCCCATCCCCTGTGATGTTACCCACAATAGCGCACTCTACTTTTTCACGCCTGCAGAATGATTCGAACAGATCAATGTGCTCCGGTTTCAGCAACAGTGCGTCATTTTCCTGGTACTCAGCGCCCCAGATTTCCAGAACGGATAACGTGTGGTCTCCAACGGACATGGCGCGCAAATTGATTATTGCCCCTTCGGGATCTACGATTTCCTTCAGCACGTTACAGCTGCCCCCGGCCCCCTGATCGTGGATGCTTACAATCGGGTTGGCATCTCCCAATTCTACACATGCTCGGATTACGCGGTTAACTTTCTGCTCCATTTCTGCATCGCCTCTCTGGACGGCATTGAAATCCAGTTCGGCTGCGTTTTCGCCCTGTACCATGCTGGAGGCCGCTCCGCCACCCATCCCGATTCGGTAGGCCGGTCCACCCAGTTTTACCACGCACATCTCTTTTTGCGGTTTGTGCTTCTCTGTGTGGTTCGCATCGATTTGCCCAATACCTCCACTGAACATGATGGGCTTAATCCACTCCCTGCGTTCGCCGCCTGGCAGCCGAAGACCGAATGCCCGGGTGAACCCCTGTATGAGCGGCTCCCCGAATTTGTTGCCGTAATCCGAGGCTCCATTGCTGGCCTCGATTGCGATCCGGAGGGGCGTGGCGAGATTGGAGGGGTATTTGAACGCCCGGTCTTCCCACGGCAACTCGTAACCCGGGATGCGGAGATTTCCGACACAATACGCGGCAGTTCCTGCAAGCACCAGAGAGCCCCGTCCTGCCGCGTGGACATCTCTGATTCGACCCCCGGTTCCTGTTTCGGCACCCGGGAATGGCGCTACACCGGAGGGGAAATTGTGAGTCTCTGCGGTAAACAGCACGTGGTAGTCTCGTGCGGAAAGGCGCATTGGGCCCGGGCTACCCGGATCTGCAGGCAGCAATGTGCGGATTCGGTAGCCTTTGATGGCACTGGAGTTGTCGCTAAATGCGATTACACTGTTCGACGGATTCCGCTTCAGCGGTTCCTGTATCATTTCGATCAGGTGTTTCGGGATCTCCATGCCATCGACAATCAGTCGACCCTTGAAAAACCAATGGCGCGAATGCTCGCTGTTCGACTGGGCAATATCAAAACATTCGACACTTGTGGGATTCCGCTTTATGTGGTCGAGGAACAGGTCAGCATAGTACTTCAGATCCCAATCGTCGAACGCAAGTCCCATCTCTTTGTTAATTCGTTCGAGGGCTGGCAATCCTTCCTCGATGAGGGGGACGTCGAATGTGGCTTCGGGTTCAACACCAGAGTCGAAAGATTTCAGGGTATCCGGGTAGTGACATTCGGTCATCCTGTCGTGCACAAGTTCCAGGAACGCGGCCTTCTGGCTCTCATTGAGTGCCGTACCCACACGCAGCAAATACCGCCGGGATCTCTCGATCCGTACAACTTTCTCCAGGCCGCAGGCCTGGCAGATGGAAACGGCGTTTGTGGACCACGCAGTACTGAAGTTCATACGCGGTCCCACCTCAATAAGGGTTCCGGCAGATGCAAAGAATGAATCCCGCCCGAACAAGGCAGGTTCAAAGGTCTCGCGGAGCAACCAGGTCAAGGTTTCCAGCTCAGTGGAGGTGAGCGCGTTGATGATCTGAATGTTAAAGCAGGATTCCGTTTCGATAGATTCGATGGCGGACAGTCCGACAGATTTTGCCTTCGCCAAAAGATCGACACCCTGGCCGGGTGAAAGAAACGGAGTTCTGTAAAATTGGAGCATTGTCATTTGACCCTCGGCATGTTGGGTGTCTTAACGGGGATGTCAGGCGGGTAAGAGCTCAGGTAAAGAAGTGATGATACGGTCGGGGACGATATCCGAGTCTTCTGGCAATCCTTCGGATTGCGCGTCGTGCCAGATGCTGAAGATCCCGAGTTTCTGGGGCACCCGGATTTCCCACTCAAGATTGTCGCCGACCATCCACGTCCTGTCTGGGGGAGACTTCAAGGCGTCCAGGGCATCGTGATAGATTCGTTCGTCCGGCTTGCCATATCCACACTCGCCTTCTATGAAAATCGCGGCGAAATATCCCTCCAGGCCGAACTTGTTTATTTTCTCTCTCTGGGGTCCAGAGGCCCCATTTGTTACCAGCACCATGGGGATCTGCAGGTTTCTTAGTTCGGTAAGCGTTTCGATG
>CAVOEZ010000305.1:0-5722 GCA_963694355.1 Latescibacteria bacterium UBA2968
ATTGTGGTGATTCCCCACACAAAAAATCAGGCCAGTTCCTTATTGATCAAAAACCTTGGATCGCGACCTTCCACGAAACGGATAAAGTCTTCCATTACCTTTTTACGCATGCTCTTGTTGGCCTCTTCGGAATACCAGGCCAGATGAGGCGCGAGCAGTGCGTTCTCCAGTTGGAACAGTTCCATATCCGGATCCGGCGGCTCTTGCTCGTACACATCGAGAGCGGCTCCGGCGATCCATCCTTCCTTCAGCGCCTTCGCCAGGGCCTCTGCGTCAACAAGACCACCTCGTGCGGTATTCACCAGGTAGGCGTGAGGCTTCATCGCCCGGAGTTCTTTTTCCCCGATGAGATGGTAGTTCTCCTGACTCAAGGAGGCGTGAATGGAGATCATATCCGCCTCTTTCAGGAAGGTATCGAGATCCACGGTTTCTATTCCCAGTTCTGTCTTCCGCTCATCGGAAAGAAACGGGTCGCACACCATTAGATTGGCGTCAAATCCGCCCAGCTTCTTCAGTGTCAGACTCCCGATTCTTCCACATCCGAGAATGCCGATCGTCTTACCCTTAATTGAATAGACGGGATACACCTCGTTGAAATCCCAGATCCCGTTCTTGCTCGAGGATTCCAGAATTCTCCGACCGATATTCAGTTTTCGCCATCCTGCGAACAGCAGACTGATGGCATGCTCCGCCACCTCGTCGGAGCAGTAATCCGGCTCGTAGGCCACCCGGATTCCCTTTGCTGTAGCAGCAGCCACGTCCACATTGTCATATCCTACACCGTGTCGCAAGATCAGCTTGCAATTCTCGAGACCATTGATCACGGTTTCTGTCATCTTGACCATATTGACAAGAATCATGTCTGCATCTCGAACCACCTCAAGTAGTTCCTCATCAGATTGGAATTTCAATTGATGATACTCGAATGTAACGTGATCGTATTTTGCCAACTGCTCCGCTTCCCATTCCAAATCCGGCTCTATATAGTCAGTTACTACAATCTTCAACGGATCCATGCGTTACTCCTGACTTGGTCTTTTGATAGAAACTCCAACGAACTACGAAAATAAGCTCCAACCGGTTCAGGACTCGAGCGGCAGATCAACAGGAAATCCCGTTCTGGCCGACTGGTATATGGCCAGGATAAGTTCCACCGCCTTTTTTGACTCGGGACCATCTATTTCGGGTTCACCACCATTTTGAAGAATCTGCACCATCTCGCCGATCTGCGCCTTGTGTCCCTCGGTTCCGAACGTCTTCGAGTCCGAGGCGGCTTTGGCGAGATCTGTGGCCTCAGCCTCGGCCTCCTCGGCGGATTCCCCTTGTATATCCCACAGGGTCACCTGGTCCGCCTCCATAACAATGGTGCCACGACTGCCAGAAAACTCCAGTTTCGCAGGAAGTCCAGGGCGAGCGGCGGTTGTGGCCTCGATCACCCCCAGCGCGCCGCTTTCGTACTCCAGGGTGGCCACTACCGTATCCTCTACCTCGACATCGTGGACCAGAGTGCCCATGCGGGCATAGACCCTTTTCACAGGACCCATAATCCATTGCAGGAGGTCCACATTGTGACTGCCCTGGGTCATCAGGGCGCCGCCGCCCTCCAACGCCCAATTTCCCCGCCAATCGGCGCTATCGTAATACTCCTGCGGGCGAAACCACTTGATATAGGCATCTCCCAACACAACTTTCCCCAGCTTGCCTTCCTCAACAGCCTGCTTCACCCGTCTTACTGCCGCACCGTATCTCAATTGAAAGACACCCATCAGTCTGACATCTTTCTCTCTGGCGGCCTCGATAATGCGGTCCATATCCTGAATGTTCACAGCAAGCGGTTTCTCGACCACAAGGTGTTTTCCAGCAGCCACAGCATCTGTGACAATGGGAATTCTGACGCCGCTCGGCGTGCAAATGCATACCACATCGAGATCGGGAGATCTGTACATCTCGTGGTGATCCGTGAACCAGGGAACGCCGTATTTTTCGCCGGTTTCTCTTGCCCGGGATTCACTTCTGCTATAGACCGACACGAGTTCAGCGCCTTCGATATCCTCGATGGCGCCGATGTGATAATCAGCAACTACGCCGCACCCAACAATTCCGAATCCGATCTTTTCTCCACCCATTTTCAAAACCCTCCACCGCAAGATCTACAAACTTCCTCGCCCTGGTCACGAATTCGACGCCTAATATAATCCAGTTTCAGCCGAATCCCAACCATTCTTTCTAACCCTTGCGAGTTCTGCCCTCGAGACCTATCTTGTGAGGCGTATTCATCCCGAAACAGATCTACACAAACCCTTCTAAGTCAAACCAGGAGAAACAAATGGAATGCATCGACCCGGGTCTTTTCAAGGGCAAGGTGGCGTGGGTCACCGCCTCGGCAAGAGGACTGGGACGCGCCATTGCCGAACGCCTAGCCCACTGCGGCGCATCCGTGGCCATTCACAGCCGTTCTGAACATACGGCGGCAGAGTTCCAGGAGGCCCCGTCAACCTCCCACGTGGCAGAGGAAATCCGCGAAATAGGAAATCCAGTCACCACCGTGTTTGCAGACGTATCGGACCCGATTGAAATAGACCGGGCGATCCTGCAAGTCCAGGCCAGCCTCGGACCCATCGATATTCTGGTCAATAACGCGGGTGGAGATATTGCTGCACAGGGAGGAAAGCCCGACCCCAACGATGCAACAGGGATCTCCATAGAAGACATCAATGCAGTCATGGACAGAAACCTAACGACAACGATCTATTGCTGTCGCTCGGTCGTCCCACTG
Organism: Latescibacteria bacterium UBA2968; assembly: GCA_963694355.1. Lineage (GTDB taxonomy): Bacteria > Latescibacterota > UBA2968 > UBA2968. The sequence goes on from CAVOEZ010000305.1 coordinate 2,777, forward strand.
ATGGTTGAGCAGGGCGGAGGAAGCATAATTAACATAGGTTCAGTGGACGGATTTGTGGGTCAACCCGGCGGAGGCGCCATTTATGCCAGTGCCAAAGCCGCACAGACCCAGTATACGCGCTGCCTTGCAGGTCAATTAAGACCAAACAACATCACCGTGAATATGGTCGCACCTGGCGGGTCACCCAGCGGACGGTTCATTGCAACAGGCCAGGCGGATCAGGAGCTTCTGGACGCTATGGACAAACCCACATTGGTTCGTTATGCATGGCCGGATGAAATCGCCCGGGCGGTCCAGTTCTTCGCCTCGCCTCTGGCGAGCTTCGTGAGTGGTCAGGTACTCCGTGTGGACGGCGGCCTGCAGCTCTCTCCCGCCTGAGGCAGGGGTGTTGAAGACGGAACATGGTTCACTCCGACAGACCCGATCTGCCCAGCTCCGAGCGGTAGTCATCGGGCGTATCCATATCTCGCAAAATCCTGTCCTGGTCAACACAGATCTCCATTGTATCCTCCGGGTGACCCCGCATCAGGGGCTTCAGTCCTTCCGCACCTGAAAGGGACCGAATCTCGTCCAGATATCTGCCAATATCGATGAGTGCCGGGTGCCCGCGTTTCCCATTGGAGGTGGGTATCACGATCCCCTTGTTTCCCGCTCTGTAACAAGCCACCACCTGCCTCACGTCTTCGACCTGAATCTGGGGTTGATCGCCTAAAGCAACAAGAACCCCTTCCGTTTGCTCACTCAGTTTCTCCATCCCGCACAAGATGCTGGAGAACATCCCTCGCTCATATTCTTCGTTGATGCACGTTTCTACCGGCCAGCCTTTCAGTGATTCCTGGATCTCTTTTGCCCGATGTCCCAGAACCACCAGAATGCCATCGATCTGAGCCCGATGGAGAGTGTCAACAACTGTTTGCAGTATGGTGGCGGCGCCAAAGGGTAGCAACTGCTTTGTGGAGCCCATTCGTGTTGATAACCCGGCGGCCGGAATCAGTCCATATACGCGTTTGGCCATACCCCTCAAGATACCAAAAAGGACCGGTTTCGGCCACCCCTTTCAATACCTCCATAATTCGTGTCGAATCATGGACATAAGATCATTAAAAATCATTATTTATATTCGCAGTTCGAATGATTAAATTATCAATTTAGTACCATAGGCGGCACTTCGTGTACGTCTGCCCACGAATCATTTAAAAAAAACTCCAACTGCATCTACATCTTTTTAAATAATAATAGGTTAATCACTCTATAATATTCATTCTGCTTGACTTTTTGAATCTAAATATTACATTATATGCCCCTAAGAATCACCGGGGAGCAAACAGGTCCTTCATTGATGCCCAGGGAGAAAATTCGTGCTCTGCGACAGGTGCGGAACTCGCCCGTCGACACGTATTCTAAGCGAATTCGTGGACGGGGAAAAAAACCTGGTCTACAGATGCGACGCCTGTCTCAATGAGACTGACAGCCCATCCGTTCAGTCGCTGGAGCGACCCTGTGATCGGTGTGGAAAGCGGGAAGGGCGGGTAAAGGTAAGGCGGCTTCAGGATCGCCACAGAAGCGTATCTTATGTCTGTGAAGTCTGCGCGGGTCGACGTTGAGCGACCCTTGCTTCGCCACCCACTCGGCAGAATACCGCCGATGGTTACAAGGGTTCACCAGTGGGAAATACACTTTTGGAACAGGCCAGATCTGTCCTGCTTATCGACGATCAAGAGGAGGTCCTGACCGTAGCGACCTCCTACCTGTCCCAGCAGGGATTCCAGGTCAGGACGGCATCCTTGTGGACCGAAGCCATGCTGCAACTTCAGGAATCCCCACCGGACATTGTGCTGCTGGACCTGTATCTGCCAACGGTTCAAGGCGAAGTGCTGCTGGAGTTCATCCGGGAACAGCATCCGGAACTCCCAGTAGTACTCCTCTCTTCGGATATCACGCCCGAGACCATCGATCGGTTGGGAACCCTGGGTGCAAACGGTTTCATCCGGAAGCCTTTCGAAGGGGATGATCTTCTGCTTGTGGTGGAACAGGCACTCTTTGAACAGAACCAGGTTCAGGAGAACGAATCCGAGTTGAAGATCGAGCTCGAACCCAAAGACACCGAAGTTACCGAGACCCAGTCCGAGGCAGCGCAGATACAACCCGGTTCAGGAGTTGGGACCCTCGTCTCGGATAGGGGCGCACAGCCTGGGGGCCGTAAACGACGAGGGGCTCGAAAGCGTCGTGGCGGTATCGGATCCAGGAAAATCCGCAACTATCTGCTGGTCTTCTTTTTATTCTTACTCATCGCAGCTCTCATTTGGGGCATGCAAAACGTACTGTCTGGCGGACTATTCGGCATACAGATCTGAGTTAGAACAATGGACGCAAGTAAATTTGTAAATCCTTCTTCCGAACATCGTATTCTACCTTTCTGGTTCTGGAACGGGGCCATCGAGGAGAGCGAAGTCGTTCGGCAGATCAAGGAAATGAGCGACAAAGGAATCGGTGGGTTCTGCTTGTCGCCCGGTCCCGGGCTGCAGATTCCACATCTGTCCAGTGTTTGGTTCGATAGAGTCCAACTGGCTGCCGAAACCGCCCAGTCGCTGGGTATGAATGTTTGGCTCCACGAAGAATACCCGCGCCCCGGCAGCATTGTAGGTGAAAAAGTTGCTCTCGGATTCCCACAATACCGGGCGCAGTACCTCTCCTTCAGGGAAACCACGGTTCAAGGTGGACAGCAGGTGGATCTGGACCTCCCGGGTGGCACGGTGCTCCAGGCCATTGCGGTCCCTTTGAAGCGGGACCGCTGTCTTTGGGAAGACGCCGAGGATATTGGCGCCTTCATCGGATCCAATCATCGGCAGGAGATTTATACTGAAACGGAAGACCGAAGCGCATACCATGACAAGAAGTATGACGCTTTGAATCTTCAACACAGGCTCTACTGGAAGGCACCTGCAG
>CAVOEZ010000306.1:0-5720 GCA_963694355.1 Latescibacteria bacterium UBA2968
CCACGGGGTGCCCGGGAATTCGTGGATGGCGCGACCGAACCACCTGCCGGAGACACTGATGGAGGAGACCTGGCTTGTGAGCCGGGCGTTCGATTTCCTGAAGAAACGCGATCCCACACGACCCTTCTTTCTGTGTCTCTCATTCAACGGACCGCATCCCCCGCTCTGTCCTCCGCGGGTATATTACGATCAGTTCATTGACAGGGAGATGCCCGCGCCAGCAGTGGGAGAGTGGTCGCAACGCCACGCTGAGGAGGCGGGTTACCCACTGGATGTGGATTCGTGGCGAGGGAAAATCCCCGACCATTTGAATCAGAGGGTTCGAGCGGCCTACTTCGCGTTTCTGGCTTATCTGGACGCTCAGGTTGGACGGTTTTTCCACATGATGAGACAACAGGGTGTGCTGGACGATACGTTCATTCTGTTCACGTCCGATCACGGCGAGATGCTGGGCGACCACAATCTGTGGCGGAAGACGTATGGATACGAGGCGTCTGCCAGGGTGCCATTCGTGATGCGATTCAACAGGCAGCTCGAGGTGAATCAGAACCAGGTGGTGGATTCGGTTGTGGGGTGGGAGGATATCATGCCCACATTTCTGGATCTCGCCGACGCACCCATTCCGGATACGGTCGAAGGGAAGAGTATGCTGCCGCTTCTGCGAGGAGAGACGGAGAACTGGCGGGAGTACTACCACGGCGAGCACTCTCCGTGTTACCATCCGGAAAATGCGAATCAGTATTTGACCGATGGAAAGTGGAAGTATATCTGGAATCCGATTACAGGCGAAGAGCAGTTGTTCAATATGACCAACGATCCTCTGGAGTGTATCGAGTTATCCGAGAATGCTGGTCACCGGGAGACGCTGGAACTCTGGCGCGGGCGGATGGTTCAGGAGCTGGCCCCAAGAAATGAGGGTCTTTCCGATGGCAAGAAGCTTATCCCTGGAGCGGTTCCCGTAGTGGTCGGTGGCGATCCGAACGACATGCACCTTGGCTACCTCGGCACGTAAATTTGCGGTCGTTCCCAGCCAAGCCAATGTCATCCTGAGTGAAACGGAGGATCTCCGATGTCCAGGGGAGCTCAAAGAGCACTCGCTTTACCCCAATCCCAAAACTGAGGCCGAAATGAGCGAGACCAGGGAAGTCTTCAACGGAAAAGATCTGACGGGGTGGAATGGTGGACCGACTGGTGCTGATCATGAGTGGTGTGTCGCAGGCTCGGTGAAACCCCGGGCGGATGATCCAAAGCTGTTCGAGATAGAAGATGGGGAAGGGCTCCTGTTGAATGGCCCAACCGGACGCACAGCAAATATCTGGACGAGTTCGGAGTTCGGCGATTGTGAACTGTCAGTTGAGTTCGTTGTGCCCGAAGGTTCGAATTCTGGAATCTATTTGATGGGGCGATACGAGATCCAGATTCTGGACAGCTGGGGCGCGGACGAGTTGAAATACAATACGTGTGGTGGGATCTATTGCAGGTGGATCGACGAAAAGCCGGTGGGTGGACAGGCGCCACGCGTGAACGCAAGCCGTCCCCCGGGTGAGTGGCAGTCCTACATGGTGACGTTCAGGGCGCCCGTTTTCGAGGACGGAATCAAGGTTCAGAACGCGGTTTTCGAACGCGTGGTGTGGAACGGGCAGGTGATTCACGAAGGCGTGGAAATGAAGGGTCCGACCCGGGGTGGTTTAGAGCCCGAATCGGCAACAGGCCCATTGATGCTCCAGGGAGATCACGGTCCGGTTGCGTACCGGAATATCAAGATGCGGGATCTGTAGGTTCCAATTCACGAGTGGGAAGGTTTCGGGAGGTGTGCTGTGAATGAGAAGATCAAGGAAGCCCGCGACGTTGGGCTGGATATTCTGAGTCCCAGTGCGAAGGACCTCGAACATGGGATGGAGCTGCACAGGAATTCGGTCGTGTGCGATACCTACGGGTTCGCACCCAGGTCGGCGATCGATGGCGATGCGGTGCAGGCAGCAATTGAGAGCGGCGCGTCACACGCAGAGCTGCAGGATATGGAAGAGGATATGGGGATGACCCGATGCGTGAGAGATGCATCGGAGGGACGCGAGTTCAGAGAGGCCTGGGAAGAGGCCGGCGTGACGTGCATTGTCCAGAATGCGGGTGAGGAAGGACAGGATCCGCAGCGGCTGATCAAGCGTCTCGCACGGTTTACTTTTGTGGCCGATTCGATGAGAGATTTTTTGGTCCGTGCCGTCGGTCCCGACGATGTGGTGGCCGCTCACAATCAGGGCAAACACTGTTTCTATATGAGTGGGAATGGTGTTCCGCTTTCGCAGCAGTGGGTGTCCGTGGAGGAGGAGCTGAGATATATCCGGATTTTCTATCAGCTCGGGATTCGCATTATGCACTTGACGTATAACCGGCGCAATATGATCGGTGACGGGTGCGCTGAACCCGCGAACGGTGGGCTGAGCGACTTCGGCGGGGCAGTGGTGGCGGAGATGAACCGCGTGGGGGTAATCGTGGATGTGGCGCACGCAGGGTGGCAGACGAGTCTGGAAGCGGCCAGGGTGTCCTCTGTGCCGATGGTGGCCAGCCACTCGGGATGCTGCGCGGTGAATGAGCATATCCGCTGCAAGCCCGACGAGGTGATCCGGGCTATTGTGGATACGGATGGCTATATCGGCATCTGCTGTATTCCTTCCTTCCTGGGCGGAACAGGGGACATTTCCGCAGTCCTGGATCACGTGGATTATGTGGCGAAGAAGTTTGGGGTCGATCGCGTTACGATAGGTACGGATACGGCCTACGCCTCCCGGGCTGTCGATGGTGAGCGCAAAAAGGTGTCGGGCAGAGCGAAAGCCCGGGTAAGATGGGGCGGTTTCTGGCCGGAAGACGCCTTTCCGGAAAAGTATCGTGATGAGCGGATGGTGAAGAGTCTGGCCTGGACGAACTGGCCGCTGTTTACCGTTGGGCTGGTTCAACGCGGATACTCGGATGAGGATATTCAGAAGATTCTGGGCGGCAATATGCTGCGTGTCGCGCGTGCAGTTATCGATGCGGGAGGTGCGGGTTGGGAGGAATGACCGTTGCAAATTGGAGAGTGCAAGATGAGTGAGGATAGATACGAAAGTGGTTTGGCGCTGATGCGTGAGATGGTTGGAACTGAAGGGACTGAGGCGGTGGTTGAGAAATTTCGGGATCTCCATCCGGACTTCGAGCGTTTTGTAATGGAGTTCGTGATGGGGGATCTGTACGCGAGAGATGGTCTGGATCTCAAGACGCGGTTGCTTTGTACCATAGCCGCACTCACCGTGCTGGGGCGGCAGGATCAGCTGGGAGTCCACATCTCCCGGGCCGTGGGTGCCGGGGCGTCCCGCCAGGAGGTGGAGGAAGTGCTGCTGCAAATGTGCGCCTTTGGTGGATTTCCGGCCACATGGGATGCGCTTGTCACATCGAAGGAGGTGTTTGACAGGGATGGGGCGGATAAAGGCTGAGTCGACCTTTCCTCTTGACTTCTGGAGGGTGATCCGCGAAATTTAGTCAAACCCGAAAAGTGCTTATTTAAAGGGAGTTCCCTATGAATTTTACAGAAGAATTAACCATGCTGGTGGGTCTGATTCTGGTTTTGGGGCTCGCTTATATGGGGGTCACCTTCTGGAGCAAACGGCCTGTTGCTCCTGGCGCTGCAGGCGGCGGTGGTGCTGGTGGTGCAGACGGAACCGGTTCGAACGCAGTGGCAGATATGGCTCTGGACGAACTTGAAGAAAATGAGCCAAAGCGCCCGGTAGATCGGCAGACTAATTTGAAGGAACGATTCAAGTTGTCTGGTAAAGATGCAGAAGTCGCGGCCAAGGTTTTGAAGAGAATGTTGAAGCAGGGGAAAGATAGCCGATCCGAGTAATCTAAGGGAGAAGCAGCGTATGCTCTGGAGCCGTGAAGAACACAAGGACCTGTTTTGGGCAGGTTTTTTTGCAGGTGTGGTGGTGGGTGGAACCGTCGGGGTATTTCTGGCGTCTGAGGCGGGACGGAAGGCATACGAACGTCTGGAAGATTCCGTCCAGGATCTCCAGACACGATTCAATGGTCGAATGGCCGCAGATAAGCAGACCGAAGAAGAGCATGTCGATCCTTCCTGAATATCTGAAGGCACCCGTTGCGCATTAGCACTTGTCTGGATAATTGTGGCTACGTTCAAGCCAGGAAGAGCCACTCAGGTTCATCACCCGGGTGGCTTTCCTATTGTGTGCAAGACAGATGAATTATATTCCCGTAGGTGACAGGAATCCGATTTTTATTGTGGCCGAAAATGTCAGGTCACTTTTCAATGTTGGAGCGATCTTTCGATCTGCGGATGGCGTTAACGCCGCGGGCGTGTACCTCACGGGATTCACCGGCTCTCCTCCCAGGAAAGAGATCAGCCGGGTTGCGCTGGGTTCGGAGGAGACGGTACCGTGGGTATACGTCGATGATACGCTGGTCGTTCTGGAATCTCTGAAGTGTGAAGGGGTCCAGACGATTGCTCTGGAGAAGACCTCGGGGTGTACCGATTACCGGTCGTTTGCCTATTCGTTTCCGGTGGCAGTGGTGGTCGGTCATGAAGTGGAAGGGGTGCAACCCGAGACGCTGGCGTTTTGTGATGCGGTGGTGGACATTCCAATGCTGGGTCAAAAGGTTTCGTTGAACGTTTCGGTTGCCGGCGGGATCATTCTTTACGAATTGCTTCGGTCATTCGAACGCACCTGAGAATCGTTCCGAATTGATCGGCAGGTTACTGACAGGATCTATGAACACGGGAAATGATACCGCAAGCCTGATAAGACGCCTCCAGGAATTGGAAGCGGACTGTCAAACGCAGAAGGAAGAAATCGAGCGGCTGAAAAAGGAGAACCGGCGCTGGGCTCGACTCGCTGGCACAGAAGCGCTCACCGGTCTTCCAAACAAGATCTCCTTCATGCGCGCACTTGCGCCTCAGGCAGTTCAGCAGGCGGGCAAGGCGAATGAGCCCGTGGGGTTCATTCTGCTTTCGGCGGATAATCTGGGACCCATTAACGAGGCACACGGGCGCGAAGCGGGTGATCAAATGATCCGTGGTCTGGGCGAATTGCTCAAGTCGCTCCTTGAAGAAAGTGACCGCATCGGTCATTTGGACGGTACGCACTTCGCGGTCATTCTGAATCCATCGGATTTGGACGCGGCCAGGGGTAAGGGCAATATGATTCGCGCAAGGGTTCGCGCACACGGATTTCCCTGCGGTGAAGGAACCGCACAGATAACGGTTAGCGTTGGGGTGACTTCGGTGGAACCCCCTGAAAGTGCCAATGGCCGGGCATTGGCGGAGGAAATCTTCAGCCGGTTGAATGGAGCGGTTTATGCGGCCAAGAAGGCAGGTGGAAATCGGGTTGAGATCGCACAGGACAACGGCTCGGCGTGAAGGTGCGCCACGGCAGAAGTGGGTTCAACTTCTCCTGTTGGGTCTTTTCCTGGCTTTCTCCAGTCCCGGAATTCTATGGAGTGGCGAGCGGGTCCATTGGCAGGCACAGGGCCCGGTCCGTTGGCAGGCGGAAACGCTGGATGCGGCGGATTTCAATCGGGATGGGTTGATCGGGTTTGCGGATTTCCTGCTCTTCGTGAGCAGCTACAATTCCCGGAGCGGTGATGCCACATTCAATTCACTGATGGATCTGAACAGTGACGGATCTGTTGATTTTTCGGATTTCGTTTCTTTCAGCGGCGTCTACGGGAGCCGGGTT
>CAVOEZ010000307.1:0-5713 GCA_963694355.1 Latescibacteria bacterium UBA2968
GGTGACACAGGGTGCATACAAGGATTGTGTGGATGCCGGCAAGTGCGAAGCGCCTGCCGAGGGAGGCACCTGCAATTGGGAAAGCGGAAAGGGAGGAGATTATCCTGCCAACTGCGTAAGCTGGTATGACGCCGAGCGGTTCTGTGACTGGGCAGGGAAGCGACTGCCGACGGAGGCCGAGTGGGAAAAGGCTGCGAGAGGTATCGACGGTCGACGCTTTCCCTGGGGAAATGGCGCCGCCGATTGTGAGCGCGCAGTGATCGGGTTTCGTTCCCTGGGGTGCGGGCGGCAGGAGACCTGGCCAGTGGGCTCAAGGCCGGCTGGCATCAGCCCCTACGGTGTTCATGATATGATCGGAAATGTTTGGGAGTGGACTGTGGACGGTTTCGTGATGGACGAGTATGAAACTCATTCCCGCGACAATCCCGTTCAGGGCAACCTTACCGAGTACAAAGTTTTGCGCGGAAATTCGTGGTACTACTCGGAACATCAGAACGATTCGCGGGCATCAAATCGATTCCGATTCCGCCCTTTGAGATGGTATCCGTACATCGGATTTCGATGTGTCCGGTCCGATCGACCGTCTCCGGAGCTGGAGGTGGATCCCGCTGTACAGTCGATCAAACAGGCGTCAAAAGGGATTGCCGATTGGTGGGAGAGGAACCTGGCGGCTCGTGCAGCGGAGGGAGAACAGCCCTTTGCGGGTGAATTGATCGAGCCGGTGATGATCCAGATTCCAGCAGGGTCATTCAAGATGGGTTCTAATGTGGAGTCGGATGAGATTCCAACGAGAGACGTCTTTGTAGATGAATTTTCCATCGACAAGTATGAGGTGACTGTAGCTCAGTATCTCGAATGCGTGGAAGCGGGAGGATGTGAGCCGTTCGTCTTGGGGAAAGGGGCATTCATCCAACCCTATGAATGGGACTACTGTAACTACGGCCAGCCGGGTAAAGAGAACCACCCGATGAATTGTGTGAACTGGTTCGAGGCGGATCGGTTTTGCCGATGGGCTGACAAGCGTTTGCCGACAGAGGCGGAATGGGAGAAGGCAGCGAGAGGAACCGACGGGCGCCGCTTTCCGTGGGGGGATGAGCAAGCGACTTGTGATCACATCGTGATGGATATCGGAGGAGACGGCTGCGGAAGGGAGAGCACCTGGCCGGTGGGATCCAAGCCAATGGGGGCGAGTCCTTACGGTGTGATGGATATGTCAGGCAATGTGTGGGAGTGGGTGGCGGACTGGTATGCGTATGATTTCTACAGAAGAGGGCAGGATGTCAATCCGTTCAACGCGGTGCAGGAGCCCGATCCGAGATTGCCCGACCGAACCGACGACAAGCTCAAGATACAACGTGGCGGATCGTGGGCGGATCAGTCCACCTTTATTCACAGGTCAGCCAACCGACTCGCTTATCTGGCCGATACGCATCCAGACTATACCTCAGGATTTCGGTGCGCTAAAGATTGATCAGTGACGTTTCAGCATAAATACATTTTCGGATAGCCTGGAGACACCGCGCGAGAGGAAGCGTCCGTTCTCCTGGAGCACGTCCTTGCTTTCGAGTATCTGTACACTGAAATGCTCGCTGAAAAGTTCCTGGACCTCCTTCTCCGTTACGGAGAATGGAGGTCCTTTCATTTCTTCCTGGGGATAGTCGATTGTGATGAGCAGCAGATGTGATCCTTGTCCGATCAGGGAGGTGAGATGCTGCGCATATTTCACGCGAAAGTCCGGAGGGAAGGCGATCAAAGAGGCGCGATCGTAAACCGCAGAGATACCCTGCGTATGTTCCGGGGTGAGGGCGAAGAAGTCGCCGCACAGCAGTTTGAGGCCGCCATTCTGGAGTGATGAAAACGGATGTTCCTCACCCGATGCAGCGGAGATGTCGTTCTCTTCGAAGAATGCGCGAACGGCTATGGGGCTGAGCTCCACGCCGAGCACGGAATGATCCTGCTGCCAAAGCCAGTTCATGTCGTGACTCTTGCCGCACAGGGGGACCAGGACCCCGGTATTTTTGCCAAGTTCGAGACGACGCCAGTGCGATTTCAGATACGGGCTGACTTCCTGCTGGTGAAACCCGATTCGGTCGCTTTCCCATCGTTCATGCCAGAAGGAATCGTTCACGAGGCTTCCTCTTTTCCGCTCGATCCGGCCAGGCGCTGACTTTGTATTTCGTAAAGTACAACGGTTCCTGCGCAAGCCATGTTTAGTGATTGTGTCTTTCCGGTTGTGGGAATGGATACGATGCAATCGCACAATTCGTGATTGCGACGACTCATACCCCTGGCTTCGTTTCCGATGATGAGGAGTGTTGGCCGAGTGAAATCGCAGGCAGCGACCGGCGACGCATCCTGTTCGCTTGTACCTACAATTTGTAGCGACGGGAGTGTGTGCCGAACATTCTCGATCCAGGCGACGAAGTCTAAAGGATCGTGAATCTGAAGGGTCGGCACATTGAAGAAGGTGCCTGCGCTCGCCCTGAGCGCTTGAGGATCATATAGATCTGCAGCGTGACCGGATACCAGCAGACCGTGGGCGCCCAGCGCATCACAAGACCGGATGAGCGTGCCGAGATTACCGGGACTGGCGGGCCTGTCGGACAGGACGATGAGTGCGTCTTTTGAGGTGGGAAGATCTGCGAGTGTGATCTTCTGCATATTGACGATGGCCAAAAGTTCAGAGGTATCTTCCCTATCACTCAGCTTGGCCATCAGTTCGGAACTGAGTTCGAGATGCCAGGGACAATCGTTCTTCTCGAGAATCTGTTTCGCCCAGTTGGACAGGGTGTCCTGACGTTTGAACAGAAATGCCTCCACCGACCAGTTGCCTGCTTCGGTGAGCCCGTTGATTGCACGTACGCCTTCTACCAGAAACTGCTGCTGCTGGTGTCGCTTGCGCCGATTTCTTTTCAGTGTTTCGGCGAGTTGAAACCACTGGTTTTCGGTTTGGACCTTCAGTCTCCGGACTTCCATTTTCAAGTTTGCCTTTAAAAGTCGAAGCGTAGCCCGGCCACAACGGCCGATTCATCACTGAGTTGCGGTACATCCGTTGTCTTTCTGTAGGTTTCCAGGAAGAAGAGTACGTTTTTGGAAAATTTGTGATCACTTCCGAAAATCAAATGGACTTCGTCCAGATCGGGCGTGTTCCGGGTTTTCTTGATGGTTCTGGCGATTCTCAGCCTGTTGCCAGGAGAGATGCTGAAGTCGGCGGCGAGACTGGTGAGTGTATCGTCGTTGCCGGTCTTTTTCAGTTTCTGGTATACCAGCGCGAAGGTGAGTGCGCGATGGCTGATTGTGGGTGAGATGCCAAAAAGTCCATCGTGATCTGGCGCGCTGACATAGCCCGCGTGTACCGACAGGCCTTTGTCGGAGATGCTGCCAGCAATTTCCACCCGTTCATCGATCGCCTTTCCCAGAGGATCGGCGCCATTCAACTCGGCCAACGCCCCGAAGCTCACTGCCCCGAAATTGGGTGAGTCGTATCGAATGGAGTTCGATACGAAGAGGCTGCCAAAAACAATGGCATCGCTGTAATGGCTTCGGTGACGGTCGAGTTCATCGTCAATGAAGTCGTAGTAGAGACCGTAGTGACGGCCAATCGAGATGGATCCAAGTTTGCCTGACAGGCCGACGTGAACCTGACGAAGTTCGTTGTTATCCGCCCTGGCCGCCCCGTTGTCTTCGCCGTCATTGGCCGAAACGCGGCGCTCGTATTTGTAGAAACCGGACAGGGTGTTTGAAATTTTCGCTTTCCCTTTCACACCGACCCGAGAATATCCATCGTCCATGCGCCGGATGGTTTCGCCGCCCTCCGGTGTTCGAAAAATGATTTCCGGACGCAGGCTGCCATAAAGATCGATGAGTTCATCCAGTTCCATGGATCGTGTTGGTGTGATGGCAACGAGTAATAGGACCACCACGAGTATCGGTTTCATTCTGAATCTCCGGCTGGGTTTAGGAGATCGGATCAAGACCTGATGCTCAGTCAATGAACACACAATAAACATCCGTTTCCGTATCAGGGGAACATCCAACTCCCTTTTCGCCATGGGTGTAAACAATGACGGGGTGCTCGATCGGCTGATGAATCCCACCTTGCGAGATGGAAGGCAGCCAGTTGGGCAAGGCCTCGTTTGACGGACTGATTTGCGTGCACTCGAAGGAGTTACCTGCATCATCCGAAACAAGATGAAAGACTTCTTGAGCCCCGTGACCCCAGGATTCCTCCTGAGGTACCGGAATATTCAGACCCACAGTCATGTGTATGCGCCCCGTTGTGTCTATTGCGATGGCTCCCGCGTCCGCCGTGCGATCTTCCGGAAGGAAGGCACAAAGATCGATGGTGCGCCAGCTTTCACCCGTCCAGTTGGAGAGCTGGCCGTATCCTTTATTGCCAGAAGATATCCAGAGGCTGCCCGATGCGTCGAGGGCAAGCCCACCGAGTCGGATGTCACCGTCCCCATGATGAGGAACTGCGACGGATTCATTTAAGAGCACGGGTGTATCACACGATTCACCTGCGAGATTGGTCCAGCTTTCCCCCATGTCGGTCGATTTGAGGGCGCCCACGCCGGTGGATCTGGCATCGGTCTTCAGGTTGTAGAAATGCCCGGCGATATAGAGCGTGCCTTCCTGGTCGCTTACGATTGTTGCGCCGACGTTTGTATACTGGGGTGCAATGTCCTGATGCATAATGGGCTGAGCCGGCGCCCATCCGCCTTGAGGACGCTGCTTCTGAAACATGAGTGGACTGGGGGGATCTCCTCCACGATATGCGATGCAGTCGAGACCGGAAGGGGTGGTGATTAAGCAGGCGTAGGTGGCATTGTATCCGAATGAGACTTCGTCCTTCCAGCTTTCGATGCTGTTGGGTTTTTCCGATACGACGTGTTTGAAGCAGCCCGAATTCCAGTTTCCCCACCATCCGTGAGGGCCATAGGCGAGGTGGAGATGTCCATCGGCGTCCAGGGCGAGAGATGGATTCGTATGGTTATCGCATCCCTCGAAGAGTTCGACTTTTTCGCTCCAGGTTTCTGTAGCGTGGTCGAAGGTGCGGCCGCATACCGTGGAGATGGCATCGAGCCAGAGGACGTGGGTTTTCCCTTCGAGCGTGATGACTTTGTTGCCGAAGACGTACGCGGAGGCTCTTGTGGAGCCTTTGGAAGACAACAGGAAGGGTTCGCTCGATGTGGCCATTTCAGATCTCCGTGAGTATTGGTTTGCAGATTCCGATGGTCGGGGCTAAGTGGTTGTCTGGATTACCGGTCCCAGCTGGAACAACGTGTCCACCGGCAGGTGGCAGTAGATGTTGTGCCCTTCCTTGACGGCTCTCCACGGCGGTTTTTCAGTTTTGCAGATTCTGCCGTCGTCCGGCAACAGGGAGGCGCGGGGGCACCGCGTATGAAAGGGACATCCCGACGGGGGGTCCAGTGCACTGGGGACGGTTCCCTCCAGTCTGATCTGTTTTCTTTCTATGGTTGGATCCGGTATGGGCGCCGCGGACAACAGGGCCTCGGTGTAGGGATGATAGGGTGGGTCGTAAATGTCATCGGCAGAGCCGATCTCCATGACTTCTCCCAGATACATGACGGCAACGTAGTCTGAAAAAAATCGTATGACACTCAGATCGTGAGCGATGAAGATCAGGGTGGTTCCGTGCTCTTTCTGGATATCGAGAAGGAGGTTGAGAATGGCCGCCTGAACGGAGACG
>CAVOEZ010000308.1:0-5709 GCA_963694355.1 Latescibacteria bacterium UBA2968
CTGCTGCAATCGCTTCAGCACGATCGGATGAAAAGGGTAAAGTTGAAGCAGATTCTGCTCCTGATCCTCCGGTCACTTATTCTTCTGCTAATCGTTTTTGCCTTCTCGGGACCAACAACCAAGGGAACCGTTGCAGAAGGGATTGGTAGCGCACGAACTGCAGCGGTGATTCTCGTAGACCGGTCGTTGAGCATGCGCCATGGTTTAAGCGGCGCGACGCTTTTCGATCGTGCAAAAACGCGGGCTCGTGAAATCCTGAATTTATTCGATTCGCGAGACGAGGTCAGTCTTCACCTCTTTGACGAGCGGTCCGAAATATACGATTCGAGATCTGTCGAATATTTGCAGTCGCGACTCGAGGTTGCACGGCCAACATATCGTGCCACAGATCTGGGGCCTGCTCTGGTACAGGCGATGGAACAATTAAAGGAGTCGGACCTGGCCAACCGAGAGCTATACATCATATCTGACATGGCCAGACATGGATGGCAGTCGGTCCCAGACTCTCTGCCCTCCTGGCCGGGCCTTTCCGTCTTTGCGGTGCCTCTACCTACGAAAGGGATCAATAACCAGGGTCTTATTGCAGCCTCACCTGTGGGCCACCTTCTTGCTGCTGGTCGAAAGGCGACACTGGAGGTGGAACTGCAAAACTATGGTGAGGAAACGCGCTTCGAACTCCCGCTTGAGGTCTATGTGGATGGCCGCCGCATCGCCCAGGAATTGCTCCATTTGAATCCTGAGTCGCGAACGAAGCGGCACATCGAGTTCACTCCCGAACGAGGAGGGCAGGTAACCGTTCAGGTGGAAATAGGCGAGGATGATTTTGGGACCGACAATGTGCTTAGTTCGGTTTTAACGATACCCGAGCTGATTCGTGTGTTGTTAATTGGTGAGCGAACAGAAGACACTTATTTTGTTGAGCAGGCTCTTTCTGCTGCACTCGATCATGGTGAGCAGATCCAGGTGCATCGTGCATTGGTTTCGGAATTGACCCCGTATCATTTCGCAGAGTCAGATGTGATTGTAATGAGCAATGTTTCGAGACTCAGTCGGGGAATGATCGACCGGCTAAAGAATAGAATCGCAAAAGGTGCAGGGTTGTTGATCACCCTCGGCAGGAACGTAGACGTTCGTCATTACAACGGTGAACTGTTGCCCTCTCTCTTGCCATCAAAGCTGGTTTCAGTTGTTGGCAAGCCGAGTCAGGTTCAGACATATCACAGCTTTGAGCAGCCGCTCCCATCGCATACGCTTTTCCAGAATGTGAAACCTTCTGGCGGGTTCAGAATACCCCCCCGATTCTATGCTTTTTACAAGGTTCAACCCAACGAATCTACTGAAGCCATTGTCGCATACAATTCCGGGCCTCCGGCCGTTATTGAGGGCAACATAGAATCTGGCATTACCTTGCTGCTTTCAACCAGCCTCGAGCAGGACCTGTCGTGGACGGACCTGCCTGTTTCAGGCCTTTTCATCCCTTTCCTGCACCAAGCCGTCAGATATCTGGCAGTGGGTTCGTTCGGGCAGTCCAACTATGAAGTGGGGCAACCTGTGTATCGTGAAATTCGTGGAATTCAGGCACGGGAGGCCCACTTGCAGCCGCCCACTGGAGAGGCAAGGACAATATGGCCTGAACAGCGTGGTGCCCGACCGGTTTGGCCTGTTGGGGAAGTGGACGAACCGGGTCTCTGGGAGATTTATGCAAATGAACGATTGGCCGACAGATTTGCGTCCCATGTTGACCGGGTGGAAGCGGACCTGGCCCCCGTACGCGAGATTGAAGGCTATTTCGGAAGCGCAAGCATACAGGTTGTTGCCGAAGGTGAGGATATTATTCAAACGGTACTGTCATCGCGTCTGGGAACGGAACTTTGGCGGCCAGTGCTTGTCATGGTGCTCCTTCTGATGGGTGCAGAGATGCTTGCCGCAAGGTCTACCAGAACCACTAGCGGTGCAATGTAAAATCACTTCCAACATTTATTTTCCGTATAAATGATTATTAATCATATAGTTTAAGGCAATTCGCCTTGACTTTTTATTAGCCTGCTCTTATTTTTGTCCCAACAGAGACGGGTGAGAACCAGTCGGTTGAATTTCGCCGCCTGCGGTCTCCCGGAACCGCCCGCCGTGGCTATTTCGGATGCGTATTTGTTTACAGTGGGGCCTGAAGGCCAACTTGCTGACTTGACAGGGAGATGATATGCCTAATGCACTTGTGGTGGTTGAATCGCCTGCAAAGGCCAAAACCATCAACAAGATTCTTGGGAAAGATTATGTTGTAATGGCCAGTATGGGCCACGTGCGGGACCTTCCGCAGAAGGATCTCGGGATCGATATAGATGGCGGATTTCAACCCAAATATCAGACGATTAGGGGGCGCGGGAAGCTCCTGCAGAAGTTGAAATCGGCTGCAAAATCGGCTGGCAAGTTGATATTGGCTACTGACCCTGATCGTGAGGGCGAAGCCATTGCCTGGCACGTGGTACAGGCCCTGAAGCACGGTGGAGAAATTGAGCGTGTGATGTTCAACGAAATTACCGAACGGGCTGTAACTGAGGCGGTTGCTAACCCGAGTGAAATCGACTTGCGAAAAGTCGACGCGCAGCAGGCACGCAGGGTGCTGGATCGTCTGGTAGGTTACAAGGTAAGCCCTCTTCTTTGGAAAACGGTTCATGGGGGACTGAGCGCCGGGCGCGTTCAGTCTGTTGCTTTGCGGATGATCTGCGAACGCGAAGCCGAAATTGACATTTTCCTACCTCAGGAATACTGGACCGTTGATGCAATGGTCAAAGCCGACGATACCGATACCTTCAAGTCCCGTCTGGTGGGTTATAATGGTGGTAAACCGCAGATTGAGAATCAGGAACTGGCAGACCAGATCGTAGCAGATCTGAAAGCGGCAGCAAGTTCGGAAGCCGGCTACCAGATTGGGAAGATCACGAAGAAAGCACAGAGGCGGAATCCGGCGCCGCCCTTTATTACAAGTACCCTCCAGCAGGAGGCCTCGAGGCGTCTCAGGTTTACCGCACGCAAGACCATGATGGTGGCTCAGCAGTTATATGAGGGTATTGAAATTGGTGGGGAAACCACCGGTCTGATTACCTATATGCGTACGGACTCCACCCGTTTGGCGGCAGAGGCGGTTGCGGCGGCCAGGTCGTATATTTCAACAAGATTTGGCGAGGAGTATCTTCCCAAGAGCCCCCGCGTTTATCGGAAAGGGAAAGGTGCTCAGGATGCTCATGAAGCTGTGAGGCCAACCGGTATCGAACACCCTCCGGATTCGTTGCGTTCCTATCTCACACCCGACCAGGCGAAACTTTACAAATTGGTCTGGGACCGGTTCATCGCCTGCCAGATGGCGCCCGCTGTTTTCGATCGGACGTCGGTTGATATTACCGCAGGGAACTGTGAGTTGAGAGCAACAGGATCCGTATTGAAATTTCCCGGGTTTACGGCGCTTTATACAGAAGGAACGGATGACGATCAGGAAGAGGCCGAGGGTCTGCTTCCGGCCACACTTGTCGAGGGTGAACGCATTACTCTGGTGGAGCTCCTGCCCGAGCAGCATTTCACCAAGCCGCCTCCGCGTTTCTCTGAGCCAACGCTGGTGAAGGAACTTGAATCGCTAGCGATCGGCAGGCCAAGTACGTATGCTCAGATTATCAGTACCTTGCAGGACAAGGATTATGTCAGTCGTGATCGTGGGCGGTTTTCTCCAACGGAACTGGGAAAAACGGTGAGTGGAATTCTTGTGAAGGCGTTTCCGGATGTGTTCAATGTGGACTTCACGGCCAGGATGGAAGGTGAACTGGACCAAATCGAGAACGGAAGCTCCGAATGGGTGAAGGTTGTGGAGGACTTTTACGTACCCTTTTCAAAGGACCTCGACAAGGCGGAGAGTTCGCGTAAGGAGTTGAAGGCATCGCTTCAGGAAATCACGGACAAGGCGTGTGAAAAATGCGGCGAGATGATGGTTATAAAATGGGGGCGGAATGGGAGATTCATGGCATGTGCAGGTTTTCCGGAATGCAGGAATACACTGCCTTTAGGAGAGCCAGATACTCCAGAAGTAACAGGCGAAAAATGTGAGAAGTGCGACTCAGACATGATCATTCGAACGGGACGCAGCGGACGTTTCCTGGCCTGCTCTGGATATCCGGATTGTAAGAATACGCGACCTATTTCACTTGGGATTCAATGCGTACGTGATGGCTGTGACGGACACCTGGTGGAACGCAGCAGCAGAAGGGGAAAGACCTTTTACGGGTGCAGCAAGTATCCTCAGTGCGAATTCGCAGCCTGGGATCGACCCCTGAATCAGGAATGTCCGATGTGTGAAGGACCATTTCTGGCTGAACATACCGGCCGGAAAGGTGATGATTCCGTCCGTTGTCTGAAATGTAAACACAAGGTTGAACGGGACACATCCGAAGAAGAAGAAACAGACACCTAAGACCAGTCGAACACACGACAGATTCGGGCGGGTAATCCATGCGGGAACTAGCCCAAGAGTTTCTGGTTCACCTCGAACAGGAACGCCGGCTTTCCACTCACACGTGCCTGGCCTACGCCACCGATCTCAAGGCGTTTTTGAGTTTCATCGAATCAGAAGGACAAGATAAGCCGACGGATCCGGCCAATTTGTCACGAGATGGTATAAGGGCCTATCTGAGCCATCTGAATGCCGCCGGTTTCAGCCGTCGTTCCATTGCACGTAAACTGGCTTCACTCAGGACATTTTTGACCTATCTCTGCCGGATCGGAAAGCTCGGCAAGAATCCAGCCCTCCAGGTAACCCCCCCGAAGCAGGACAAGACTCTCCCCGTGCATCTGGATGTCGTTGAGGCCCAGGGCGCCCTGGAGGCTCCTCCGGCAGATACGGTCCTTGGCCTCCGGGACAGGGCTATTCTGGAGTTGCTCTACAGCTCGGGTATTCGGCTTCGAGAACTGGTGGGCCTTACAGAGGATGCCGTGGATCTCGCGAAGGGTCTTGTACGCGTACTTGGGAAAGGTGGGAAGGAACGGATCGTCCCGATCGGCCGACACGCGGTTGATGCAATCAAGCGGTATCTCGACCGAAGATCCGAGTTGGGAGTCTGCGCTCCAGATGGCGAAGGCCGCAGCAACGTATTCCTGAGCAGGACAGGAAGCCCTCTGAGTCCGAGCGGGGTGCAGCACAGAGTGGTCAGATATTTGTCTGAAGCCACTGGCGGACGAAGGCTCACACCCCACACCCTGAGGCATAGTTTTGCCACCCACATGCTGGATGCCGGAGCCGATCTGAACGCAGTAAGGGAAATGTTGGGCCACGCCAGCCTCTCTACGACCCAGGTATATACCCACGTTAGCGTGGAGAGACTAAAAAAGGCCTATGAGCAGGCACACCCGAGGGCATAACCATAAGGGCAGGATCAGGATCTGAGATGGGGACAATTGAAATAGGCAAGAGGATCTCAGGCGCGGTTTTGACCGCGCTGATTCTGTTTACGGGCTGTGCGCGACCCCTGCCGCCTCCGGGAGGTCCAGCAGATCAATTGCCACCTATCGTGGAGTGGACCTCTCCCGCTCCAGACTCTGTAGGTGTGGATCTCAGGTCGGAGATCCGGGTTCGGTTCAGTGAGGCAATGGATCGTCAAACGGTGGAAAGGGCAATCTTCATTTCGCCGGCATTTCCTGTACAGCCGAAATTGAGATGGAAAGGCAGGG
>CAVOEZ010000309.1:0-5686 GCA_963694355.1 Latescibacteria bacterium UBA2968
ATCGAAGTCTGGTGCCTTCCGGGAGGCGGTGTCGATCCAGGTGAATCGTTAGCGCAGGCGGCCGTGCGCGAGGCGAGAGAGGAAACCGGGCTCGAGGTCGAATTGGAAAGGTTGGTGGGGATCTACTCGCGTCCGAGGTGGCGGGAAGGCGGCGACCACGACATCGTCTTTACCGGATTCCCGGTGGGCGGCCACCTGAAACCGCAGCCCGAGGAAGTCATCGAAATCGCCTGGGTGTCTCCGCAGAATCTTCCGGAGCCATTCTTCTGGTGGGATCGTCAGCGAATCGCAGATGCGATAAACGGAACGGGAGGTGTCGCGTGGTTGCAGGACGGCGTGTGGCCGCTCGCACAGAAGTCCACCCCGAAAGATCTGTACAAGATGCGAGACGAATCGGCTCTGCCGAGACAGGAGATCTACCTGAAGTATCTCGCTGAACCAGGTCCCCTGGGCGAACGCCTCGAAGTCGGAACCAAAGGGAAGGAATCCAATGACGAACAGAGGTGATTACAACGCAGATGGATACGCCATCTCCTCGCAGCCAATCTTGCCGACAGAACTCGTCCACCGTGCGAATGAAGGAATGGACGCACTGATCGCCGGGGAATACAAAACAGGAAATCCCCCGGAGTCCTCGTACTGGTCCCCGGGGGATGACCCGCAAAAGCTGATCAAAATCGAAATGCCGCAGATCGCCAACCTCGCCATCCACGAACTGGTCGGACATCCCGAACTCGGAAAATGGGTCGCCGAGGTCACCGGTGCGCGCAAGGTCCAGGTCTGGTGGGTCCAGCTGCTGCACAAGCCCGCGGTGCTCGCTGCGGCAGACACCGGCGTCAGCGTTGGCTGGCACCAGGACAAACAGTATTGGAAAATCTGGGAGGAAGGCAGTGAACTCTTTACGGCGTGGGTCGCGATCTCAGACGTCACAGCGGAGGCCGGACCGATGTGGTTTGTCCGGGGATCGCACAAGTGGGGACTGTTGAATCAGGGGAATTTCTACGGAGAAGACCTGGAACTTCAAAAAGGTGAAATCTCGCTACCGACAGGGGAAAGCTGGGAGGACGTGGAAGCCACGATGCCCGCGGGGGCCGCCAGCCTGCACCACAACCTCGTCTTCCACGGGAGCCCGCCAAATCGGTCAGGTAAACCCAGACGAAGCTTCGCGATTCATATGTGCTCGGGTAACGCCAGACCTGTGGACAACACGCGTGAAGGGCTCGCGCGGCACCTCGACAACAAGGACTATTGCCCGATCGTCTTTGGTGAGTAACCCTCCCGCTCCCGCCGTAGCCTAAGCGGACGCCTCGAGAATCTTCAGATACGCCTTCACTGTATTCCCAAGTCCCATCTCCAAAGCCTCACCGATCAGCGCGTGGCCGATCGACACCTCCAGAATCCCCGAAATCGTACAGAACTTTCCGAGATTCTCGAGATTCAAATCGTGTCCCGCGTTCACCCCGAGGCCGGCTTCCTGAGCCACTCTGGCGGCTGTGGCGAATACCTCGAACACCTTCTCGAAATCCTCATCTTCCCTGTGGGCGTCAGCGTAGGGTTCGGTATAGATCTCGATCCGATCGGCCCCGACCATTGCCGCTCTTGGAATCTCGTCCGAATCGTGATCCATAAACAGGCTCACCCTCGAGCCGAGTCCCTTCAACTCCTCGATCACCGGAATTAGGCGATCCCCGTCTGCCGCCAGGTCCCAGCCGTGATCCGAAGTAAACGCCTCGGGCGAATCCGGCACCAGCGTACACTGATCCGGCTTCACTTTCCTGCAGATATCCAGATACCCCTTCTCGAACGGATTCCCCTCGATATTGAACTCCACACCAGCCACGACGTCTATCAGCTCATCGACATCGGAAGGGCGAATGTGACGCTCGTCGGGTCGGGGATGAACGGTAATTCCGTAAGCACCCGCATCGATACAAATTTGGGCCGCTCGTGTCACACTCGGAATCCCAATCGTCCGTGTATTTCGCAAAAGCGCCACCTTGTTCACATTTACGCTGAGCCTCGTCATTTTCGAATTTCCTCGCTTCAGAATTGGTCCCTGGACTGGGGCCCTCGGGTGCCTGTTTTCAATTGACTTTTGGCCAACCCCCGCCTATACATCTACCTCAGAATATACCAGATTCCCGGACGATCCTGCAATCAACCTCTGTGATCAGGAGACCCTATGACTCCCGAAGAAAGATTCCAGTTCGACCTCGAAGGATATATCGTCATAAAAGACGTGCTGACAGAAGCGGAACTTTCGGAAATGAACAGCCAGGCGGAAATCGCGTTCCCCCTGGGCGATCACGATCCGGGCAACCGGCGTGACAGCCCGGTCTCGCAATGGGGTCCGCTATTTCAGGCCCTCATCGATCATCCCGCAATCACACCTTACCTCGACGAACTCCTTGGACCGAAATTCCGGATCGATCACGACTACTGCATCTTTATGCGAAAGGGTGGCGCAGGTGGCAATCTCCACGGCGGAGATACCGACCGCTCGCCCGATCACTGGTACAGATACCGTGACGGCGTGATGCGAAACGGGCTCTCCGTGGTCACCTTTTTCCTCTCCGACGCAGGTCCCGGAGACGGCGGCTTCACCTGTATCCCCGGGAGCCACAAATCCAACCTCGTCACCAGTCTCCCGAGCGATGTCCGCACATTCCAGCGTGACACACACTACGTTGTCCAGCCGGAGGCGAACGCTGGAGACGCCCTCATCTTTACCGAGGCGCTCATCCACGGCACACGCCCCTGGACGGCAGACCACGAACGTCGGACACTCCTATACAAATACTCCCCGGGGCATTCCTCGTGGTCTCAGTCCTATTACAATCCGGACAACTACGAAAATCCGACCGAACAGCAGCGGCGAATTCTTGCGCCACCCTCTGTTGGCCGCCGTCCCGACAGCCTGGAATCCGCCGATTGATTCAGGACGACTCCGACCAGATACTGCCCACGGCGTCCAGTTTCTCGTCACTCAAATAGCCGTAGCGATTGATCCACGCGCCGTCTGCCGGACTGTCCGCCACAAGCCTGAATCTGCGCTCGAAATCCTCCTGCGGTCCATATCCGTGAACAAGGGGTGTCACCTCCATCTTCCCGCCTGAATCCGCCACCGCCTGGGCGATCTTCCTGGCTTGCGGTGCGTTCGGGATCGGATGCGGTTCATCAGGTTCAGGATAACCGTAGTCGGAGATCGATTCTGCCGTTGCCTCATCCGCAAGATCGAACAGATTGCACAGTGTTCGCACCACGAGCTTCTCGTCCAGACCAGGATTGCTCGCCAGCAGCCGCGTCCCCCAGAACTCCACCATTGCCGACCAGTGCATCGTATAGAGCTTCGGAGACACCGCGTCGCAGAACTCCGACGCCAGCGAAAAGTCGAGCCCCGTAAAAATCGTCAGCGGTGGCATAAACGCGTTTGCGGAAAGCTCCTTGTCCGGCCCGGCGAATTCAGTCAGGGACGCTCGCCAGTCACGCAGGAGATCCAGAGACAGGGCGGTCTTCAGGCTCAGCCAATCCATCACCCTGGGGTGTCTCCTTAGTAGCGCCATCAGCGAATAGACACCGCGCCCGGCGCTCGCCCAATCCTCCAGATCGCTGTTCGTCAATCCTCCGTGCAGATAGGTGTAGAAATCGTTCACAGCTTCCCGGATCGCTTGAAACTCGAATCCATTTCTCGTCGCCCAGTCCGCCACGTGCGGTCCAAAGTCCAGAAACGCCTCGTCCAGTTTGTAACAGGGATACTCCGGCCAGTCCGGTCGAATGCCTGTCACATTCGGATACGCCTCGAAGAGATCGCGCAAATAGGCACGGTTATAGGCTCGAATCGCGTCACTAGCCAGACTGCCTGTTTGCACCATTCGATCCGGCACGCCTCCGTTGGGCAAAAGTGGCTTGTCCGCTTCTCTCAATCCAGACGGTGTCGCCGCATCGGTCTGAAAGTAGACCTTCAAACCGCGATCCAGCGAAGCATTAATGAATTCACCGATAATCGCGCCGTGTTCCGCCGTCAATTCATTCGGCTGTCTGGGTTTATAGGGCGTGTCGGCGTAATACGATTCGTTGGGATGATAGCTGGGCGCGCCGCTCACCCAGAGCGACGTCTTTCCCCAAAGCGGCCGATCGAACACCCGTGGACTTGCACCGGCGTCTGTAGGCGGCTGCCAGCTCCCTTCTCCCTCCTTCGACGGCGCGGTCACCGTGGGGTTTACCGCAACTGCGTTGGCACCAGCGCGATCCACCACAGAATGAAGCACCCCCTCGACACCTTCATTGAGAATGAAATCTGCCATCACCGTAATACCGAGGAACCGCCCGGAGCCGTTCGATTTGTCCATTGTCAGCCTCACCCTCTTGAGATACCTTCGTAAGCGAATTGAAAAGTCAGTAGATAGTATCCCGGCCGGAATCTGAAGTCAAGCAGAACCCCGGGTGTTTCCGAGAGATCGGGAAACAAGCGTCATCTGATTTGAGATATTTACGCAGCGACCAACCCCGATCGTTCGAACCCCGTCGAGAACAAAGGATCACAAGGCAGTTAGAAGTGTCTCACGATTCACCTGTATCACACAGACACAAACCCCGACCGTTCGAGCCCGGTCGAGAACAAAGGATCACAAGGCAGTTAGAAGTGTCTCACAATTCACCTGTATCACACAGACACAAACCCCGACCGTTCGAGCCCCGTCGAGAACAAAGGATCACAAAAGCAAATGCCCACTCAAGACCCCAGGACCTTTCTCTCAAGCGACCAGACCCACGGTCTCGGTGATCTCACGATTCTCCACCCACAGGGAACCTTCGGAATCACTCCGGCGAGTCTCATTTCGATCGAAGCCCTTGGTGTCCACCAGGCACACCTGAAGGGAATCGGTCTCGACTGGGGCGCCGGCACCGGGTGTCTGGCCATCCTCGCGTCCAGGATTCCAAAAGTGGATCAGGTGATCGGATTGGACATCTCGGAAAGGGATATCGAGATCGCCCGGGAGAACGCCCTCCTGAACGGTGCGTCTGATAAAGTTTCCTTCATCAGATCCGATTCCTACACGCCCTTCTCTCCTGATGATTCAGCACGACTGGGCGAACTCGAAGGAAAAGTAAGTTTCATCGTTTCCAATCCGCCTTCCAGCGAGAACGACGACGGGTTCGGATATCGCCGCGAAGTCCTACGGGGCGCCAGGGACTTTCTGACTCCCGGCGGGATCGTGCTCTTGAACATCTCGTATCAATACGGTGTCCCGAGGATTCAACAGTTGGCGGAAGATCAGCCCGAATTCGTCCACAACGGTGTAATCGCCACCACCGATTGGGTGCCGTTCGACCTGAGTCGCCGAATGCTTCTCGACTGTCTCGAAAGATACGTGGAAGAAGAGAACGGTGGAGGCTTCGGTTACGAATTCGCACATCCCGGCGAACCCGATCAGCCGATGAACACAAGCGAAGCGCTGTCACATTATCAAGAATCGGGAGAGAGCCCGCTCTCACGGTGGCAGACTCATCTGTTCGAGCTCATCTCCCGGGAGTAGCGGAAAACCGAAACCGCTTGTGGACGTCTTGTTTGCGCGTCATATTCACTGAACAGGCAAGGATTAATTCCTCCGAAAAGAGAACACGAAGCAACAAACAGATTATCCACCTTGACCAAATCACCAGAAGCCGGACCTGAACACCGGAC
>CAVOEZ010000310.1:0-5671 GCA_963694355.1 Latescibacteria bacterium UBA2968
ATCCTGCCGTGCGCTCCAATCGATTGGGTCGGTAAACCACCTGTTCGTCGCTAACTATGTCAATCCTCTAAACCTACAAAATCCCACCGGCTTAATCAACTGAAAAGCTGGTTCGTCTCCCCGGAGCCACAACGCCGAGAACAGCGGGGTGTTTCGCGCCAGTAGCTCCTGGAACATTACCTTGATTGTTGGAAAGCGTTTCATTGGCCAGCACGGCAAATGCCACGGCCTCTTTGGCTTCGGAAGGCATCCCCAGCGCATCGATTTCTTGAATGTGAATTCCGCCGACTCGATGCTTCAACCGTTGCATGAGACCGGGATTTTTTGTACCTCCGCCACTGACGATGATTTCGTCGATCGCCCCCCGGGTGTGGACGAATCGGTCCAGAGCGTCAACTATGCTGTCTGTGGTAAATGCAGTCAGGGTGGCCACGAGGTCTTCATCGGATATTCTGTTCCGCCACGCAAGTACCTCGTTTGCCGCTTCGCTTCCGAATAACTCCCGCCCTGTAGACTTTGGAGGTGGGAGCGCCAGGTAGGGATTCGACATCAGGTTTTGCCTCAATTCCTGGAACACGGTCCCGCTCATCCCGATTTCACCATCTTTGTCGTATTCGAGTGCTCCCCCGGTAATGGCCGTGACCGCAGCGTCCATAATCATATTTCCAGGGCCCGTGTCGAAAGCGATCACATCATCCAGATCACAACCAGCAGGGAGGTGGGTCATGTTGGCAATTCCACCGATATTGATCAGCACTCTGCCGACCTTTTCTGATCGATATAACAAATAATCTACAATCGGTACCAGCGGTGCGCCCTGACCACCAGCTGCAAGATCACGCGCTCTAAAATCAGCAACCGTGGTGATTCCCGTCCGCTCTGCGATCACACTCGGATCGCCCAGTTGCAGAGAGGACCGTGTGGAACAACCGTACATCTCCTTCAGTGCCGGAAGGTGATGGAAGGTCTGCCCGTGAGACCCGATAAAATCCACGGCTTCCAGCGAAACTCTGGCTTGATCGCAAAGTGCTACAGCGGACCGGGCAAACCATTCTCCCACAACTACATTGAGCCGGCAGACCTCCTCAACGCTGGAGGTTTCTACCTCACTCGCCTTCAAAATCGCACTGCGCAGGTTATCCGGATATGAGACAAAATTGAATGCCTCCAGATCGACCGATATATCTGTTCCCTGTCCCTGGATCCGGACAAGGGCAGCATCGATACCATCGGCTGAGGTGCCGGACATCAATCCGATCACAAGCCGAACCTTCTCTTCCATACCCGAACGCACCATATTCACACAGCTTTCTGGTCTGCAGCCTTGTTAACGGACTCGGTCGAGGATTTCCGTGCCACAAACAGGATCCCACCAGCCAGACTCGCAAGGATCCCCGCCAGATAACCCAGAAACATCAGAGCCAGCGCCGAAGCATCTCCCATGCCGACGCGTCCGAAAAGCAGAACACCCATATTCTCGCGCAGGCCGATTCCACCGAACGTAATCGGAATCGAAGCCACAATGGCGATCAGGGGAATGAACACCACGTAGTATCCGAATGGCACGCTCTGTTCAAGCGCTAGACCCACCGAGTAGTAGACCGCAATTCTGCTCAGTTGAACCCCGCTTGCCAGCAAAGCCACACGGAGGATTATCCCGTGTGCACTACGATACAGCAGGAAACCCTCTCGAATCTTCACCAAAAACTCTGCGATGCGTTCGGGAAGAAACCGTCCCGACAGACGCACCACGAGATTACTCATGCGTCTGCTGAATCCGAATATCAGAACGCCCAGAAGCATCAGCGCAAGAAACAGGATGGGCATCCACAGAACCGTATCCCAGAGATTTGGAGAAAATGCGTAAGCGATGATCGAGAAACAGATGAGCGTGAACAGACCGACGAAACGATCCAGGAATGTGGCCGCAAAACCTGCAAGGCCCTGCCCGGTCAACCGCTTGAGGTCGTACACTCTAACAGCGTCACCTCCGATGTTACTCACCAGGAAATTGTTGAAGAACACGCCTACGAAATACAACCCCACAATCTTGCTGGTCGGCAGTCGAATTTCTTGAACGCGGAGCAGCTCCCGCCACTGAAATGCCCCCAGAAGATTGCTCGTTAGAAACAAAAGGACGGCCACCAGCCAGAACTCCAGCGCCGCAGAAGAGAAGGCCTTCTGGATCTCCTGCCATTCGATTTTCTGGAGGAAAAAACCGACCAGCCCCACACTGATCACGATCTTCAGTATCAAAACCAGAAAACGCTTCACATTATCCCCCGTCCCTTCCCAAAACCAAGTTCGCGGTTCGCTTACCCTTCAGAAAATACTGAATTGCGACCGCACCCCGATACATACTGCCGGCCACTTCCTGGTCGGATACTCTTCTTACCGCCTGAGAAGCCCGCCGGCGCTTGAAGATGCTGATAGGGTGGGTAATCACCCAGAGAAGTCCGGCAAGCGCTGCTACGGGATGCTTCCAGTCACCCTTGATGGCCGTCAGCAAAACAGTCCCCAGTTCCATGCAAACTCTAACTGGAAATGTCCAGAACAGCCGTTCGAGAGACAAATTTTTAAGGATCATCACCAACTGATTGCGGTGGTTGTAATAGGCCTTTTTCAAGCTGTCGGCTTTCAAAGTCCAGCCACCGAAATGGTAAACCACGGAATCGGGTATTGAAAGAATCCGATATCCGGCGAGGCGCAGTCGCCAGCACCAATCGATTTCCTCCATATGCATATAGAACGCTTCGTCCATTAAACCCACCTGCTTTACGCACGTCATTCGTACAAACAGCGCTCCTCCGACACCCCAGAAAATTTCCTTGGATGTATCATATTGACCGGAGTCCAGTTCAACTGTCTCGAAAATTCGACCCAGGCAAAATGTATACCCGAAGTAATCCATCAGGCCGCCAGCCGCCCCACCGTAGTCGAAACGTTTTCTATCTTGCATGGAAAGCACTTTGGGCTGGCACGCAGCGATTCGTTCGTCCTTCTCCAGTGCATTTACCAGCGGATGCAACCACCCTTCCGAGACCTCTACGTCGTTGTTGAGGAGCATCGCGTAGCGGCCACCGGCAACCTCCAGTCCTCTATTGCAACCGGTTCCCATCCCCTTCCCTCCACCGGTTTTTACAACCCGAATATCCGGATATTTCTCGGTTGCGCGTTCAAGGCTGCCATCTGAATAGGGCTGGTCGTCCGCCACTATAACCTCGAAAGAAAGGTCCCCGGTACGATCATAGATATACCCCAGACATTCTGATATCACATCGCCCAGGTAATGCGGGATAATTATGGAAACAAGGGGTTCAGCTGCCACGCGTCACTCTTGTCCTTCCCGTTCCGTCTGGTGTTGTAGTTTCAGTTTAACGAGCTCGATGGCCTGTGCCACTTCCCGGTCACCGGGAACCATGCTGGCCAGCCGTTCGAGGTCGCTTAGAGCACCTTCGTACTTTCCACTTTTTTCTCGCGACACCGCTCGGTTAAACAGAGCCAGATCCAGATTCAGTTTCTGCTCGATCATCTTCGTGTAAAGGTCTATGGCTGCTTCGTACTCCCCGATTTGCATCTGAACTTCTGCCACTGCCCCGAGACGCGTGTCATCGGAGATGGCATCATTGTTTCCAATATGGCGCAGCAGCCTCTGGGTGTCCTCACTCCGGCCAAGTTGATGCATCAGTCCTGACATCAGCACATACCCCTTCCAGTCATCGGGAGGCACAGCGACTTCCTCGCAACGTTTCAGGGCCTGGTATGCCCTGTCGAACTCGCCATTTGAGATCAGAGTTTCGGCGAGTTGTAGAAATGCCACCTGGTAATTGGTGATCAGATTGGTGGTGTTCTCATCTTTGAAGACGCCCGGGTCCGACACCCCCCGATAGTGATACACGTCGAACAGATTCCGCCAGGTCTTGTCGATGTTCACTCGGTTCGAACGGTCCTTCACCAGGCGAGTAACCATGCCTTCTGCCTGGAGATAATCCATCATGCCCAGCAGATTTTTATCCGGAACCGTAGTGCCGAAATACACTTGCCGGTTCCAGTTGTTCTCTTCGATGATCTTCAGGACCATGACATCCTGGACGCGGAGCAGTCCATACGAGGAGGCAGGAACTGTCCACCTGAGACCTGCGACTTCCACTTCCCTGTCCTCGGGCCAATACCGGTTGGAACTCATAACCGCCGCCCTGCTGTAAACAGTGAGCACTTCGTCTATATACGTGTCGCTGAAGCCAACGCGCACCCCTGGCTCCAGTTCCTTGAGTTGTTTGATATACCAGTTCGTGTTGAGCAGACTGAGATTCACCACCTGCACATCTTTTCGAATCCCTATGACTTCCTGCAAAAACCAGAGCGGGAAAGTATCGTTGTCCCCGTTTGTAAACAGAATCGCACCTGGTGCGCAGGACGCCAGCATATTTCGACCGTAGTCATATGCAATATGGTTCCCGGTGCGGTCGTGAGAAGTATAGTGTGAAACGGCCATCCCGATCGGCATCAGCAAACACAGAATACACAGGGAGATCGCTGCGCCCTTGATTCTCAAACCCTCGATTATGCTGGACACAGCCATCCCGATCCAGATCGAAAAGACTGCAAAGGAGCCAACAAAAACATAATCCCGTTCCCTCGGTTGCGGATCTTCCATATTCAAATAGACAGTAAGGCCTATCCCCGTCAGTACGAACAAAACGATCATTGCCCAGAAGCGGTGAGGATCCCGTTTCCAGTGGGCTCTGATACCCCAGATACCCAACAAATACGGCAGTAAGGATACAGTCACCGGATAAGTGTCTGGTACGGTCGCCTTCCTGAAGCCCTCTGATACGAAACTCAATCCCGGAACGGGGAACTGTGCGAAGAAATACTTGAAATACATGGTCCACAGCTGAAAGTCGAAAAACGCCGCTTTACGTTGAAATACACTCAGGAACATGCTCTGCGACCCGTACTGGGCCCGGCTGAGAAAGAGCATGAAATTGGTCCAATTTTCCGGATTGTTTTCATCGATTACGGGATTCAGACCGGACCTGATATAGAGCGCTGCATATGTGGAATAGCCCAACAGAAACAGTCCAGCAGCCAGGCCCCAGATCCTGGGCGATGTCAGCAGGCTTTTGTCCCGAAACCAGATGAAAATCAGGAGCGTCGGAACGGTCAACATACAGAGCAAGTGCAATCCGCCCGCCAGCCCCATCAAATACGCCACGAACAGAAGAATTCGGATGCT
This sequence comes from Latescibacteria bacterium UBA2968, assembly GCA_963694355.1. Taxonomy (GTDB): domain Bacteria; phylum Latescibacterota; class UBA2968; order UBA2968. The sequence goes on from CAVOEZ010000310.1 coordinate 5,240, forward strand.
GCCCCGATCAGCTGCCTTTTCCATCCAGAGTAATCCGAGCCATACGGACCCTGCCATCAACATGATCGAAAATCCGTAGACTTCAGCCTCAACCGCATTGAACCAGAACGTATCCGAAAACGCCAACATCAAAGCGGCGGTGGCTCCACCCACAACAGCAGGCAGTTGGCCATTCCAATGGGCTTCATCCGAGCCTTCATCGGCGTCCAGATCCAGTTTCAGCAGCCCGATAAGCCTGACGGTGATCAAATAGACGAACAGCACCGCCGCAGCGCTTGTAAGGACTGAAATCAGATTCATCGGAAAAGCCGGATCTGCCCCTATCGGAAGAAGTGTAAACAGCCGGCCGATGAGAATGTAAAGCGGCGTCCCGGGTGGATGCGGGACACCCAGGGAATATGCACACGCGATAAATTCTCCGCAGTCCCAGAA
>CAVOEZ010000311.1:0-5667 GCA_963694355.1 Latescibacteria bacterium UBA2968
TCCCGACATGAAAAAAGCGACTGCGGTCAAGGGACTCGGAGTGGGAATCCCAAAATACAGTCGCCTGAAAAATGATATCTCGAAATACCAGCCAAGCAGCCCTAACAGTGCAACCAGGATGACGGCTGCATTGGCAAGACGCGCAAGCCTTTGTGCCCATCGAACCAGTCGCGGATCGGCAGATTCAGTCATATTGGCACCGGGGATGGTGTTCACTTTTGGGAATTCCTATGGAAATACGCCTCGAAGCAGCTTGGCCTGCGTTACCCGGTCTATCCCCTCGATCATCGCCGCAGTTCGCATATCCACCTTGTCTCGTTGCGAGCGTCTCAACGTTCTCTGGAATGCGCTCAACAGAATGACATTGAGCCGGTCGTTGATCTCATTCAAGGTCCACATGTAATTCTGAGTATCCTGTACCCACTCGAAATAGGAGACTGTAACACCACCTGCATTTCCAAGGATATCCGGTAGAATAAAGACGCCCTTGTCATTTAACACCTCATCCGCCTCGAGCGTCGTGGGGCCATTCGCACCTTCGGCGAGAATTTTACACTGGATCCGATCGGCATTTTCTCCAGTAATTTGATTCTGCATAGCCGCGGGAGCCAGGACATCGCATTTCAGCTCCAGCAGGTCTGCATTGGAAATTGCCTCCCCGCCTTCATATCCTTCAAGAAAACGGTTCTCTTCGACATGGTCCAGAAGGGATCGCACATTGAGACCATCCGGGTTATGGATCCCCGTAGTGGCATCGCTGACACCAATGATCTTTACACCGCTTTCTTCCAGAAAACGGGCAGCATTGCTGCCGACGTTTCCAAATCCCTGAATAACGGCCGTTGTCTGTCGAAGGTCCATTTCGAGGTGTTTTGCCGACTCCTGTATGAGATACACCAACCCCCTGCCCGTGGCTTCTTTTCTTCCTTCCGATCCACCAAGAACCACCGGTTTGCCCGTAACAACGGCAGGAACAGTGTAGCCTGCCTGCTGACTGTATGTGTCCATCATCCAGGCCATCACTCGCTCATCGGTGCCCATGTCCGGAGCGGGTATATCCTTTTCGGGGCCAATTACATCGATAATCTCGGATGTATATCGTCTGGTAACACGCTGGAGTTCTCGCCGCGAAAGCCCAGTAGGATCAATTCGAACCCCCCCCTTGGCGCCGCCGAATGGCAAATTCATCAGCGCACACTTCCAGGTCATCCACATCGCGAGGGCGGACACTTCACCCAGATTCACATCCTGGTGAAACCGCACGCCCCCCTTGGTGGGCCCCATGGTCAAGACATGCTGAATTCGATACCCGGCCACCGTCTCGACGTGATTGTGAAGGTCCCTTCTGAAGGGAAATGTCACCACGTGCGTGCGCTGCGGAAAAAGCAGGCGCTGGCGAATGTTATCATCCAGTCCCATCAATTGTGCGGCTTTGAGGAATTGCTGCTGCGCAAGACGGAACATGGGAGAATCCCACTCAGCGTGTTGTGCCTTACTGCGTTCAATGGCGTACCGAATGGATCGGACCAGCAGCGCGCTGTTGATCTGCGCTTTCACCAGATAGTCCTGCGCGCCAATCTCAACTGCCCGGGCGGCCAGATTCATATCGTCCAGGCTCGTCAGAATAACAACCGGGACGTCCGGGCTTGCAGACCGAATTCGACTGAAGGTCTCGAGCTCTTCACTATCTGGAAGCACAAGGTCGAGCAGTACTACATCGAACTTATCCGCGTTCAGTCTGGCGATTCCCTTGGCCAATGTGTCCACCGAAACCAGATCGAAAGTGGGGATTGTGGTTTCGGACAGCAGTTCCTGGATCAGCCGTACATGAATCGGATTGTCTTCAATGAGCAGGGTTGAAATGTGGTTTTCGGGCATCGCATGCCCCTTCGCAAACACATAGATTGGATGTAAATCACAAGATTGAGGGTGCTTCAACAAATGTCGGCCTTGTACAGGTATAAGTCAAGTCTCCCGGAGATAACAAAAAAATAGACGGCGGCAAACGCCGCCGTCTAACGAACTTTTCAATATCACTTGGATCAAACAGGCCCCCTCGAATAAGACCAGGGCGGTGACGGGGCCGAGGCCTTGTCCAACGCTTCACGTTCACTTCTGGTGAGCTTTATTTCGAGGCCGCCAAAGTTCTCCTCCACGTGTTCCGGTCTGTCTGGGCCGATCATCGCCGAGGAAATCTTGGGATGATCCAGGGTCCAGGCGATCGCCACCTGAGCGGGCGTACAATTGTAACCCATCGCGATATCTACCAGTTTCTGGACCACACCATCGGCCTGCTCGGTCATTGATCGATCGAAGTTCAACCTGCCCTTCCCCCAGGGCGATCCCTCAGGCAAAGACTTCCCACGTCGATATGGTCCCGTAAGCAGTCCCACGGCCAGGGGACTGAAAGTCATCATCCCCAAACCATATTTCCTACAGACCGGCATCAGATCCTGCTCGATCTCCCATCGATGCAGCAAGTTGTATTGGGACTGAGTACAGATAAACGGCTCCACTTCATTCAGGCTACATGCCCAAAGGGCATCCACAATCTGCCATCCCGTAAAATTACTGACCCCAACGTATCTCACCTTGCCCTGGCGAACCAGGTCTTCCATCGCCCTTAGACTCTCGTCTATAGGCGCCTCATCATCGTAAGCGTGCATAAGATAGATATCGATATAGTCTGTCTGCAGCCGCTCGAGACTCTTCTCCACCTCACGCATAATGTGAAACCGGGACAGTCCCTGGTCGTTCGGACCCTGCCCCATTGGACTTCGAACCTTGGTGGTCAACACCACGTCCTGCCGCTTGTCCTTCAGCGCCTTACCCACAATTTTTTCCGATCGCCCAAGACCCTAGATGTTGGCGCAATCCACGAAATTGCAGCCCAGCTCAAGCGCTCGCTCGATCGTCGCTACGCAGATCGCGTCATCTTCCTGGCCGCGGAAGGCAGTACCTATGCAAATCGGTGAAACTTTTACACCGGCCGAACCGAAATTTCTATACTCCATGCTTCCAGCTCCCTTGATTGACAACACTCGTGACAGGCAGTGCCTACCTTTTGTCCTGTTTAAGATCGAGCCAGGCGATCTCTTCCTGCGAAAGATCGATCTCCAGAGCTTCCATATTGGCTCTCAGCTCATTCCCACTCGCACAACCTATCAGCGTATGAATATTCAGAGGCTGGTTGAGCACAAACGCCAGCGCAATCTGGGGAACGCTTTTCCCCTTCTCCTCCGCCAATTCCCGGGCCCTGTCAAGCCTATCGAAATTCTGCTCATGACAGTATGCCGAGACGCAAGACCCCGGCAACTCCGCTTTCATCTCTTCGAAATTCTCCCGACACAATTTGCCTGCAAAAAATCCTTGTGCAAGGGTCGACCACGTGAACACGGGCATTTCATTTGCCCCGTACCATTTTCTGGCCGCTTCGCCCTGGAGCCCGCTCAAACTCAGGCACCCTGCCCAGGGTTCTTCCACTTGTTCAGCGAGACTGAAATTGGGACTGCTCGCAGCGAATCCTGTCACCCCTTTGGACTCGGCATAGGCGTTCGCCTCCGCGATTCGTTCGGTTGTCCAGTTGGATCCTCCGAACGCGTTAAAACGACCCGCCTCACGATGTTCATTCAGCGTATCTACAATGGTGCTCACAGGTACATCCGGATCATCCCGGTGAAGCAAATACAAATCGATATAATCGGTGCGCAGCCGGGCAAGGGAATCCGAAAGATCGGACATAATATCAAATGTTGTCACCCGTTTTCTATCCGCATTATGGTGCGCACCTTTGCTCAGGATAAACACTTCTTCCCGGTTGCCCCGACGCTCCATCCATTCGCCCAGCACCCGCTCTGCCTGGCCGCCAGCGTAGACATGTGCGGTATCGAAACTGTTGCATCCCAGCTCGAACACCTCGTCCAGCAGATCCACACTCGCCTCCATCTCCCCGGTAGAGAGCATGACAGTCCCCTGAACCAACCGAGAAATCTTCTTGTTCACGCCCGCCACATTCCCGTATTCCATCTCACACCTCCGTCACATTTCAGGCCGCTGATTCGGCTATTCCATGGGATAGCGCAGATCCAGCTGGCTTCTCACATCGTCCAGCGTCTGCATAATCGCAAGACTCTCATCGTGAGTCATAATCTCGCTCTCCAGCGCGCCGCTTGCCAGACAGCGCATCACCTCTTCCGCCTCACAGTTGTACCCATTTCCCTCATACGGAACCTCGACAATTTCATCATCTCCACCTCTGGAGAGAGTCACCGTGTTCGCCTTCCAGAAGGGTGAATGAATGTGAATCATTCCTTCGGTACCCTGAATGTAGGCATGTTGTGGAGTACGGCTTCTGATCGACGTATACAACATCGCCAATGCGCCACCTTCATATCCAAAAACCATTCCGACATTATCATCAACATCCATGCTGCCAATATTACCCAAACTGGCGATTCGGGAAGGCGGGCATCCGTAGATCATGGAGGCAAAGGAAACGGCATAAACGCCGACATCCATCAGGGCACCCCCACCCAGCTCCGGTTTGTAGAGTCTGGACTCAGGATTTGGCTTAGATCCGAAGCCAAAATCGGCCGTCACCATCGTCACATCACCAATGGCCCCATCGGCCAGCCAGTCCCGAACCCTGTACATCACGGGAACGAAGCGTGTCCACATCGCCTCCATCAGAAACACCCGTTGTTTCCGCGCCACACTGACGACTTCCTCTGCCTCCGCCCTGTTGATCGTAAAAGGCTTCTCACAAAGAACCGCCTTCCCCGCCTCCAGGCACATGATGCAGTTTTCCTTATGCATAGCGTGAGGGGTCGACACATAAATCGCGTCCACCTCCGGATCTGCAGCCAGGGCTTCATAACTCCCATACCGTCTCGGCACATTGAACTCATCACCGAACAGATCCGCATTCTGCTGCGTCCGTGAGCCACAAACTACAAGATCTGCATCTGAAACAGCTTCCAGCCCCCTGGCGAACTGCCTGGAGATATTTCCCAATCCCAGAATTCCCCATCGTGTTCGATTGCCCATCTTCATCTCCTGTCAGAAAGACACATGTGTGACCACCCATCCTCTCGCCCGATTACAAGTTGCGCTTCTCCCACTCCGTGGATGTCGCTATCGGTATGGAGCTTCAGAAACACACAGTTTTTCACGGGTTTCCAACGAAGAACGTCTGGGCGTCTGCAATCTTCACCGGTCACTCTTCCCCGATTGGGGCAACACCGCAGGCGCCAATTCCTGAAGCGCGCGCATGGGCTCCTCCATACTTCTAATCGCCTCGACCCAGAAATCAGGTGTTTCCAGATCACAGCCTATGCTTCGCCTGGCGACATTTTCAGCGGTATCGCTTCCCGTAAGGCGCAGAAATTCCTCATAGCGCGGCAGGAAGTCTGGTCCCTCGCTCTTGAATTTTGCGAACAATCCTCTGCTTAGCAGAAAACCGAAAGTGTAAGGAAAATTGTAGAAGGTAGCCCCGGTGATGTAGAAATGCAGCTTGGATGCCCAGAAATAAGGATCTCCTCCTCCTGGGTCCAAAACTTCCCCAAACACTTCTTGCTGAGTTTCCACCATCAGTTCCTTGAGACGACTCACACTCAACTCACCTGAGGCGCGCTCCCTGTACATCGCCTCTTCGAACTTGAAACGAAC